>CAYOUO010000025.1:0-7047 GCA_964407155.1 uncultured Hyphomicrobiales bacterium
TCGCCTTCTCGTCTTCGCTGTTCGGGCTTTCCGGCTCGCTCATCCTCGGCTTCCTCGACCTGCAGGCCGGCCAGGGCCAGAACATGTTCTACAACGACCTCGAGGACTGGCTGTCGACGGTCACCGACCTCGACCCGGAGATGCTCGGCCATCACGCGATCGGCAACGCCAACGAGGACCTGCGGATCGCGGTCGAGCGGCTGTCGCGCATCATCGAACAGAACCGCAGCGAGAGCACGCCCGATCCCAATCCTGGCGGAACGCAGCGCGCGACCTCCGCCATGGCCAACCTCGCCGAGGGCATCCAGGGCCTGATCCAGCACATGCGCAGCGAGCAGCAGGTGGTGCGCAGCTGGGTCGAGAGCCAGTCGAAGCAGCAGAAGGAAGTGAATGCGCTGCTCGAGACGATTGCCAAGGCGCTCCAGTCGCCGCCCCAGGCCGCGGAGTAGTCAGCGTGCCGCGCGCCCGGCGCATCAATCCCCGCGCCGACTACTGGCCGAGCTTCGTCGACGTGCTGACGAACCTGCTGCTCGTCTTCATTTTCCTGCTGTCGATCTTCGCGCTGGTGCAATACCTGCTGTCGCGCGAAATCACCGGCAAGGATACGGTGCTGCAGAAGCTGAACGCGCAGATTGCCGAGCTCACGCAGATGCTGGCGCTGGAGAAGGCGTCGAAAAGCGAAATGTCCGACAATCTCGCCGCGCTGCAGGCGAGCCTCGCGACCGCCGAGAGCGACAAGGCCAAGCTGCAGGCGACGATCGACACCGAGGCCGCCGCATCCAACGCCGCGGGTGGGCAGATCTCCACGCTCACCGGCGAACTCGACCAGCAGAAGCAGGTCAGCCAGCAGGCGCTGTCGCAGGTCGATCTGCTGAACGAGCAGATCGCGGCGCTGCGCCGCCAGATCGCGGCGATCCAGGCGGCGCTCGATGCCTCGGAAGTGAAGGATCAGGAGAGCCAGGCCCAGATCACCGACCTCGGCAAGCGGCTGAACGTGGCGCTCGCCCAGCGCGTGCAGGAACTGTCGCGCTACCGCTCCGACTTTTTCGGGCGGCTGCGCGCGATCCTCGGCGACCGTCCGGACATCCGCGTCGTCGGCGACCGCTTCGTCTTCCAGTCGGAGGTGCTTTTCCCCGTCGGCTCCGACCAGATCAGTCCCGACGGCTCGACCGAACTCGGCAAGGTCGCCGACGCCGTCGCCCAGCTCGCGAACGAAATCCCGGGCGACATTCCCTGGGTCCTCCAAGTCAACGGCCATACCGACAAGCAACCAATCAGCGGCGGCGGCCGTTTCCGCAGCAACTGGGACCTTTCGGCGGCCCGCGCAATTTCGGTCGTGCAGTTCCTCATCTCGAAGGGGATCGCCCCGGAGCATCTGGTGGCTGCCGGCTACGGCGAATTTCAGCCGCTCGACGACGAGGAGACTCCCGATGCCTATGCCAAGAACCGCCGCATCGAATTGAAGCTGACCGAACGCTGAGGTTGCCTCGCCGGCCGGTCGAGGCTATATCCGCGCGCTGAACCGCCGGCCGTTCGGCCTGCCCCAGCAATTCCGCCGCTTCCGAGGCTCGCCATGAAGAAAGACATTCACCCCGACTATCACGAGATCACTGTCGTGATGACCGACGGCACCGAGTACGTGACGCGCTCGACCTACGGCAAGCCGGGCACCAAGCTGACGCTCGACATCGACCCGAAGACCCATCCGGCGTGGACCGGCGGCGGCCAGCACATCGTCGATCGCGGCGGGCGCGTGTCGCGCTTCAAGAACCGCTACGGCGGTTTCATGGGCGGCAGCAAGTAAGGCCACCCGGAGGTGGCGCGCTCCCGCGCGCTACCGCAATTCCAGAGGCTGAGTTCGCGACTATGACGCCGAGCGCTGAAACGCGCCGGCGATGCGGCTTTGCGCGCGCTGCACCGCGTTCTCGGCAGAGCCGTCGGCGGGCAGTCGCGCCAGCGCGCCGTCGAGCCTTACCACCCGCTCCTGCAGGCGCACGGAGCGGTCGATGAGCAGCTTCAACTGGGGAGGCAGTTCCTCCCACGTCGGGCCGCCCACGGCGGTCGACAGGCCGCCCAACTTCACCTTGCTGCGCTCGTGGCTCGCCTGCTCGACGCTGAGGTCCCCCTCGTTCACCGCGCGTTGCAGGAGCAGCCACGACGCAAGCTGCATCAGCCGCGTCGTCAACCGCATGGATTCCGTGGCATAGGTCAGCGCGGCCTGGCGCGACAGCCGCTGGGATTCGCGGCGTCCCGCCCCATCGAGGTAACTCGCGGTTTCCTCGACCAGCGTCATCCCTTCGCGGAACATCTCCCGGAACGTATCCGATGCGGCCAAACGCCGTCCAAACGCAACAGGAGCGGCGCCGTCGCGCGCCTTTGCCGATCCGTCCTCACTCATACTCAAAACTCTCCGGACTGGTGCCTTCATGGGACACCCGCGCCCCGCCCCGCGCAAGACGTGTGCCGGTCGCACCCCGGCGCTTGTCCACACTTATCCACAGCCTGTCATTGCGACAAAACGATGAGCCGCCGGGGGCGCCAAGCCGGAATCGGCACAATAAAAAAGGAGCCGCGCAGGGCGCGGCTCGCGATGAGTTTTCAAACAGGGAGGCGTCAAACAGAGTGGACAGGAGCCACTCAAAATCCAGATGACTGGATGAATCAGTTAAGCGCCGTAAAGCTTAAGAAATGGTTAACGACACGTCCGGATTTATCCGGGATGCCCCGAAACGGCGCCGATGAAATCCATGGCGGTCTCTCTGTGAGACAGGGAATTTCCGAATTCAGCGCTTGAAAAAGCTCTGCGCCGCCGAGGCACTCGCCCGCTTGGCGGCGGCGGCCGCCTCGATGCGCTCGATCTCAGCTTTCAAGAGATCGACCCGGGCGGCGAGCTCGTCCAGCGACAGCCGTGAGAGATCCTCGCCGACCTCGTGGGCGAGCTTCTTCTTCGGCGCTTCCTCGTCAAAGACTGGCATCGCGATCCCCTTTCGGCGAAAGCTAGCGACCGCGATGCCGGTTGTCAGCAGCGGCCGCTGCCTCTAAGTCCGCACCATGAGCCTGCCCCGGACCATGACCGCCATCGACGTCGAGACGCCCGGTGGCCCCAACGCGCTCGTGCCCGTATCGCGGCCCCTGCCCGCCATCGGTCCCGAGGACATCCTCGTTCGCGTCGAAGCCGCCGGTGTGAACCGTGCCGATGTTCTGCAGCGCCGCGGACACTACAAACCGCCCCCTGGAACTTCGGACATCATCGGGCTGGAAGTCGCCGGCACGGTGGCAGCGACCGGTTCAGCGACGCGGCGCTACCGGGTCGGCGATCGCGTCGCGGCGCTCATCGCGGGCGGCGGTTATGCTGAATACTGCGCCGTCCATGAGGGCAGCGCCCTGCCCGTCCCGGCGGGCCTGACGATGGTCGAGGCGGGCGCCGTTCCCGAAGCCTTCGCCACCGTGTGGTCGAACGTCTTCCAGCGCGCGAAGCTCGCCGCCGGTGAAACGCTGCTCGCGCATGGCGGTGCATCCGGGATTGGCACCACGGCCATTCAGCTCGGGAAGGCATTCGGCGCCCGCGTGATCGTAACGGCAGGAAGCCCGGAACGGTGCGCGGCCTGTATCCGGCTCGGTGCGGACGTTGCGATCGACTACCGCGACGAGGACTTTGTCGCGCGTGTGCGCGAGGCCACCGGCGGTCGCGGCGCCGACGTCATCCTCGACATCGTGGGCGGCGACTACATCCGCCGCAACTATCAGGCGGCGGCTGAAAACGGGCGCATCGTGCAGATTGCAACATCGAAGGGACCCGTTGCGGAATCCGATTTCCTGGTGCTCATGCAGAAGCAGCTCACTCATGCCGGATCCATGCTTCGCCCCCGTTCGACCGCCTTCAAGGCCGCGCTGATGGCCGAACTCGAAGCCAAGGTCTGGCCGCTCCTGGCGAAGGGCGCCGTCAAGCCGGTCATCGACGCGACGTTCCCGCTCGTGCGTGCCGCTGACGCTCATGCCCGGCTCGAGGGTCCCGATCATTTCGGCAAGATCGTGCTGACGGTAGGCGAGGCGTGAGCCCGCTTTGTTGAAGGCCGCGTGGATTGCAACCGATTACGGTTTGCGTCCGCCGGACTCTCGCCCTATATACCCGCCTATCCCACGATCGTCGTTATGGTCAGGGCTTGCCGGCAGAAATCGGGCGAGCAAGCGAGAGAGGCTTATCATGTCGACCGCCACACCGTTGATGCCCAAGGCGACTGCCGTCTGGCTCGTTGCCAACACGTCGCTGTCGTTTGACCAGATCGCCGAGTTCTGCCACCTGCACCCGCTCGAAGTGCAGGCCATCGCCGATGGCGAGGCCGCGCAGGCGATCAAGGGGCTTGATCCGGTTCTCACTGGCCAGCTGACCCGCGAAGAGATCAAGAAGGCCGAAGGCGATTCCAACTACAGGCTGGGCCTCCTGACGCAGCGCGTCAGTGCGCCGGTGCCGAAGCGCCGCGGCCCGCGCTACACGCCGGTCTCGCGCCGGCAGGACCGGCCGAATGCCATCCTGTGGCTGCTGCGCAATCATCCCGAACTGAAAGACGCCGCCATCATGCGGCTGGTCGGCACCACCAAACCGACCATCGAATCGATCCGCAATCGCAGCCACTGGAACGCCAACAACCTCCAGCCGACCGATCCGGTCGCGCTCGGCCTCTGCTCGCAGATCGACCTCGACTTCGAGGTGGAAAAGGCGGCCAAGAACGCTCCTCCACCGCCGCCGGAAGGCGCCACCCTGCTCCCGGCCTCCGAGACCACGACAACGGCCGCGGCACTCGCCGCGGCGGCGCTGAAGCCCGAGCGCAGCGCCGAGAAGGAAGCCGCCGACGAGGCGAGCGCCGTCTACGCCAAGCTGCAGTCGCTGAAAGGTCCCCAGACGGATGAGGACGAAGAGCAGTAGTCAGCTCCGGTCCGGGGGCTGAGCGGTCCTCAGGATTGCCCAGCCGACCAGCGCGGACGCGATCGAACCGGCGAGCACGCCGATCTTGGTCGCGTCGTCGTGCGCAGGCGGAAACGCCAGGAGCCCGATGAACAGGCTCATCGTGAAGCCGATGCCGCACAGCACGGCGACGCCGTAGAGCTGCCGCCAGCTGGCGCCGGCCGGCGCCTTCGCCACACGCGCCGCTATCGCCAGACGCGCGCCGCCGAACACGCCGATCTGCTTGCCGACAAAGAGACCGAGCGCGGCCCCCAGCGTGACCGGATCGCCGAAAGTGGCGAGACCGAGGCCGCCGATCGCCACACCGGCGTTGGCGAAGCCGAATACCGGCAGCACGACGAAGGCGACGAAGTCGTCGAGCGCATGTTCCAGCCTAGCAAGCGGGGAGCGCTCTCCTTCGTCAGCCGGAATCGTCGTGGCGAGGAGCACGCCGGCGATGGTGGCGTGGACGCCGGACCGGAAAACGAAGATCCACAGCACGATGCCCACCGTCAGATACGGCCACAGGCTTTTCACGCCGAGCCGGTTCAGCGCGACCAGCACAAAAAAAGCACCGAGCGCGGCGGCAAGCATCGGGGGCGAAAGGTCCGTCGCGTAAAAAATCGCGATGATGATGACGGCGCCGAGGTCGTCGAGGATGGCGAGCGCGGTCAGGAACACCTTCAGGGACATTGGCACGCGGCCGCCGATGAGCGTGAGCACGCCCAGCGAGAACGCAATATCGGTGGCGGATGGAATGGCCCAGCCGCGCAGGGTTTCCGGCGAGCCGAGATTGCAGGCGGCGAATATCGCTGCGGGGACGATCATGCCGCCGAGCGCGGAAAGGCCGGGCAACGCACGCGCCTGCCATGACCTGAGCTGCCCGAGGACGAGTTCACGCTTGATCTCGAGGCCGACCAGAAGAAAGAACAGCGCCATCAGCGCGTCGTTGATCCAGTGCAGCACGTCGAGGCCGAGCACGTCGCCGTGCAGCGCCGCGAAGTAGAAGCGGGCCAGCGGCGAATTGGCGACGATGATCGCAAGCGCCGCGCTGATCATCAGCACCACGCCGCCGGCCGCCTCGCTGTCGAGGAATCGCTGCCAGAGCCGCTTCATCCCGCTCGCGTGCCATCGGCGCGCGCCGCGATCAAGCGGGCCCGGTTCTCAACGGCTTGATTTTCTCGATCTCAAACAGTTCGGCGAACTGGCGCGTAGCCACGCATGCGGACCCGCCTGTGCTCTCGCCAGCCCTGGCAAAAACCCGCGTCAGTGCAGCGGTTCGTGCCTCAGGCGCTCGATCTCGTCTTTCAGCGACAGCTTTCGACGCTTCAGTTCGCTGAGTGTCAGGGTGTCTATTCCGGGATGCTGCATCGCCTCCTCGATTTCATGCTCGAGAGCGCGGTGCTTCTTCTCGAGCTCGGCGAGGTGCGTTTCCATAGCCATCAGCGGGGGCCTCCCTGTTGACTAACCAAGGCAGTCTGGCACAACCGCAAAGGGCTGTCGAACGCCCCTTCGGCCGCCCTGCAACGGGCATTTTCCTGTGCCAGCAACTGAACTGTGATCGAACCGCTCACGCTTCAAGAGGGCGGCGATTCTTTAGATCGGGCTGAGGGCCTTTTCATGGCGACCGGCGGGCGGCGGCTTTCCGAGGAAGAGGAACGGGCTATCCGCGGCGAACTGGCGGAACTTCACCAGGAACACCGCGACCTCGACGCGGCGATCATCGCGCTGTCCGAATCGCCCCATCCCGACAGCATCCGCATCCAGCGGATGAAGAAGCGCAAGCTCGCGCTCAAGGACCGCATCGCGATCCTCGACGACCGGCTCCTCCCCGATATCATTGCCTGATCCGGCGGGAGCGGCCGGCACTTCTTGCGTGCCGGGAGCATGTTTCTATAATTCGGCTCTTTCCGGCCAAAGCAGGATCGATGGCGGCGAAACGAACCTCTCCCGGCAAGGGCTCCGCCGACGGCGCCCCGGTTGCCATCGTCATGGGCAGCCAGTCGGACTGGGGGATCCTCAAGGAAGCCGCCGAAACGCTCGATGCACTCGGCATCGCGCATGACAGCCGGATCGTCTCCGCATGCCGCAGCATGTTGCAGCCG
>CAYOUO010000026.1:0-5067 GCA_964407155.1 uncultured Hyphomicrobiales bacterium
GTGCTGCTGGCGGCGCTTCCCCGCCCGCTGCCGGCGACGGCGACGTTCTTTCTCTGGTCGATCGGCAACTTCGCGTTTTCGGCTCCGCTGCAGAGCCGCATCCTGCGCGGCGCGCGTGAGGCACCGAACCTCAGCGCCTCGCTGATCTCCAGCGCCTTCAATATCGCGATCAGCCTCGGATCGGCGCTCGGCGCGGTGTCGCTGACGGCGGGACTTGGCTACCAGTGGCTGCCGCTGCTGGCGGCGCTTGCCGGCGTTCCGGCGCTCGTCCTCGCGGTCGTGGCGCTCACGATCGACCGGCGGCGGGCGCGGTTGGCCGCGACCACCGCGGCGGCGTAGACTTCGCGGCGTCTTTCGCGGAGGCGGGCGCATGGGCCGCACGCAGCGCCTTTTGACATTGCTCGACGCGCTGAGGCGCCACCGGCGCCCGGTGACGGCGGCGGCGCTCGCGGCCGAACTCCGCGTTTCCGTGCGCACGATCTATCGCGACGTGCAGACGCTGGTCGGGCTGGGCGCGCCGGTCGACGGCGAGGCGGGCCTTGGCTACCTATTGCGGGGCGGCTTCTTTCTGCCGCCGCTGATGTTCGACGCGGACGAACTGGAGGCGCTGGTGCTCGGCGCGCGGCTGGTGGAGCGGCAGGGCGACAGCGCGCTCGCCGCCTCGGCCGCCAACGCGCTGGCGAAGATCGCCGCGGCGGCGCCGAAAAACCTGCGCGACGCGATCGCCGACGTCGGCATGTGGACGCCGGGCCGGCCGCCCGAGATCCCGGCGCTGAAGCCGCTGCGCGAGGCGATCCGGCGCGAGCAAAAGGTGACGATTGCCTACAGCGACGGGAAGGGCGCGGCGTCGACGCGCACGATCTGGCCGATCGCGATCGGCTTCTTTGAAGGGCGGCAGGTCGCCGTGGCGTGGTGCGAGCTGCGCAACGATTTCCGGCATTTCCGCACCGACCGCATCGGCGAGCTCGCCGCGCCAGGGGAACGCTATCCGCGGCGGCGTGCTGCGCTGATCAAGGAATGGCGCGCGAAGAACGCCATTCCCAATCGCGAATAGAGGAGCGCCATACCGGCGTCGACAGGCGATGACACTCTGGTGGTTCTATCTCGTCGCCATTCCGGCGGCAGCGTTTCTGGTGAACGGCGTGCCGCATTTCGTGCAGGGCCTGTCCGGCAAGCAGTTTCCGACACCCTTTTCGGGCGGCGGCGGCACCTTCGACAGCGCGGCGCGGAATGTCCTCTGGGGCTCGGCCAACCTCATCATCGGCGGCGTGCTGCTGTGGACGATCCGGGCCGGACTGTCCGACCCGGTGCTGGTGATCGAACTCGTCGTCGTGGGCGTCGCGCTTGGCACTCTGCTGGGATACGGCTTCGAACATCCCGAGCGGTTCGGCCGCCGGAAGCGGCCGAACTGACGTCCAGCATTGCGGCGCCACTCACGCCGCGGCCGCATCCTTCGAGTGGACGGCCATGTCGCTCGGCAGGTAGACGCGCAGGCGGTGTCCATCCGGATCGACCGCGGTGAAGGTGTAGCCGAAGTCCATGGCCGTGGGCTGCTGGGCGAGGGTGAGACCGAGCGCGGTCCAGTCCTTGAGCAGCGCCTCGACCTCGGCCTTGCTCTTCACGGAAAAGGCCAGCTCCATGCCGCCCGGTGCCGTCGCGGCGGGCGCAACGTCGTGGCGGGCCCAGAGGCCGATCATGACGCCGTTGGGCTGGACGAACATCGCGAAGCTGGGGGAATTCTCGACGGGCTCGAGGCCGAGCACCTTCGAATAGAGCGCAACGCTCTTGGGAACGTCCTTGACGTAGGCAAGCAGGAAATTGGTCTGGGGCATCGACGTGGTCCTTCGTTCTGGTGACGGAGAAACAATGCGCCGGCCCCGTGACAGGTTCTGGCAGTGGGGTGAGGTCCCTTTGACCTCGGGCGGCGGGTTGGCTATATGCTTTCCCCGATGACTCGCGCCGCAACCTTCTTTGGCTACTGGTTTAGCTATCCGCTCCACATGGCGGAGGTAGGGACGCGCGCTTGATCTAGACTACTGAAAGAGCCGAAAAATCCCGAAGCCGCCCGTTTCTGGCGGCTTTTTCTTTGGCCGCCGGACACCCCAGAACAAGGAGTGCCCGCCGATGGCCGTGACGACCGACGATCTGAGAATTGCCGCGATCAAGGAACTGAGCCCGCCCGCCGAGATCATGGCGGAGGCGGTGCGCACCCCGGGCGCAACCCGGCTGGTGGCGGAGACGCGGAGCGCGATCCACAGCATCCTGCGGCGCGCCGACGACCGGCTGATCGCCATCGTCGGGCCGTGCTCGATCCACGATCCGGACGCGGCACTCGATTATGCCGGGCGGCTCGCCGGAATGCGCCAGCGGCTCGGCCAGCATCTGGAGATCGTGATGCGGGTCTACTTCGAGAAGCCGCGAACGACGGTTGGCTGGAAGGGGCTGATCAACGATCCCGACCTCGACGGCTCGTTCGCAATCAACAAGGGGCTCCGCCTGGCGCGGCGGCTTCTTCTCGACATCAACAATCTCGGCCTGCCGGCGGCCTGCGAATTCCTCGACATGACGACTCCGCAATACCTCGCCGACCTCGTCTCGTGGGCGGCCATTGGCGCGCGCACGACCGAGAGCCAGGTGCACCGGGAACTCGCGTCCGGCCTGTCATGCCCGGTCGGCTTCAAGAACGGCACCGACGGCAACGTGAAAATCGCCATCGACGCGGTGAAGTCGGCGGCGCATGCGCATCATTTCCTGGCGGTGACCAAGACGGGCCATGCGGCGATCGCGGCGACCACGGGCAACGACGACTGCCACATCATCCTGCGCGGCGGAAAAACGCCGAACTACGACCAGGTGAGCGTGGAAAGCGCGGCGGCCGAACTGACGCGGAGCGGCCTCGCGCCCGTGCTGATGATCGATGCCAGTCACGCCAACAGCGGCAAGCTGCCGGAACGGCAGCTCGCCGTGCTTGGCGAGATCGGGCAGCAGATCGCCGCCGGAGACCGCCGGATCATAGGCGTGATGGCGGAAAGCAATCTCATCGCCGGGCGGCAGGATCAGCAGCCGGGCAGAGCGCTGACGTATGGCCAGAGCATCACCGACGCCTGCATCGGCTGGGAGGATACGCAGGCGGTTCTCGACCACCTTGCCGATGCGGTGGAGGAGCGGCGGCGCGTCTCCGGGCGCCGGGTGGCGTGACAACGGAGAACTGGCCGGTGCGGTGCTTCAGGCGGCGCGCTTGCGCGACTTCTCCGCGTACATGCGCGCGTCGGCCTGCGCGATCAGCCGGTTGAGGTTGCCGCTGTCGCCGGGTGGCAGTTGCGCAAAGCCGACGCTGTAGGAGATCGGCAGCGGCAGGTGCTCGCTGCGGTTCAGCGTCTCGACGACGCGTGCGAAACGGTTCAGCATCTCGCTGGCGCTCTCGGCCGGCGCCGGCGCAAGCACGACGAACTCGTCGCCGCCGACCCTGCCGATGACGTCGGTCTTGCGGAAGGTGACGGCGAGCAGATCGGCGAAACGCTGGATGACCTCCGAACCCACGGTGTGGCCAAGCAGGTCGTTGGCGCGCTTGAGGTTGTCGAGATCGAAGAAGAAGGCGATGACGCCACCCTCGCGGCGGGCGGGCATACGGTCGAGGCGCGAGGTCGCGTCCTCGAAACCGCGCTGGTTGAGGAGACCGGTCAACTGGTCGGTCGCCGACTGGTGGCGAAGGTGGTTCTCGATCCAGTTGGCGCGGCGCGCCATCCACAGGACGAGCGCGACGCTGACGATGGCGACCACCGGCGTGAGGAAGGCGCGGCTGAAGGCGAACGAGAGACCCGCGTGCTCGAGCGCGCTCAGCGCCTCGAAGACGAGGAACGGCATCAGCGTGACCGCCGGCAGCACCGCGCGCGCGATGCGGCTGCCGATGCCGTTCGCGACAAGAAAGCCGAAGGCGCCGCCGGCGGCGATGCGCCGCATGGCGAGCACCAGGACGAGCAGCCCGACCGAAAGGAGGGTCGGCGGCGACTGGAGCGGGACGTGCGCGGCACCCGTGAAACCGATGCCGTTGAAGAAGTAGCCGGCGGCCAGAAACAGCACCGACACGAGCCCGACCGCGGTGCCGGTATCGGCGGCAAGGCCGCGAGGTCCTCTCGTCTCGCGATTCCAGAGCAGCGCCAGAGCCGTCGCCAGCGTCGCGACCAGATTGCCGACCGCGGGAAGGTTGGCGAGCCGCTCATGCGGGATGCCGAGGAGGCCGGCCCGGGCGAGAAGGGCAAGGGACGGCGTCAGCACGATGCCGAGCGCAATCCCGCCCCCCACGACCTGGGCCAGCGGCGGCATGCGTCGGGCGGAAAAGGCGAGCGCCAGCGTCATGAAAAACACCGCAATGGCGGTCGGCGGTCGCATCTCGCCGAGCAACGGCGGGAGGTGGGGCGCCAGCGCGGGCAGGAGACCTGCCAGGGCGCCGAGGGTGGTGAGGCCGGCCGCAGCAATCGCGAAGGGCTCGATCGCATCGAGCCGCGCCAGGACTTTGGGGTCGGGATCGTTCAGCGGCGAAACCATCTCGGCGGCGGTCGAATCTCGGATCGGACCGGAATTAAGCCCGACAAACCCTCAAGGGATTCCTAAGACGGCGCCAGCGCCGCTTCCGCCGCAAGACCGCGGTTGCGCCGCCATTCCATGACCCGGCCGGCGATATGCCAGAACCCGAGCGAAACGGCGGTACCGACAATGCCATCGACGGCGTAGTGCCAGCCGAGAACGATGGACGCGAGGAAGATCATGAACGTCGCGGCGGCGCAGGCGAAGCCGAGCGGCCGGCTGTGGACGAACGCAATGCGGGTGCGCAGGACGGCCGCGGCCACATGCAGGCTCGGCAACGCCGAGATGCCCGCGAGCTTGCCGGCTTCGGGATGAAGCTGTCCGTCCCAGAGCATCGCCTGAACGGTGAGCGAGAAAACCGGCACGCGGTCGTTGATCGCGAGCAGGTTCGCCATCAGCGCGTGATAAGGGTCGGGACCGGGGTGGAAGCCGCCATAGTAGCAGGGGCCGGCGGCTGCAAACACGATCGCCATCGCGGTGCCG
>CAYOUO010000027.1:0-10594 GCA_964407155.1 uncultured Hyphomicrobiales bacterium
CGCGCGTTTGTCGCAGGACCAGGCTTCGCCTGCGGCGAAGTATCGTTTCGGTAGGCCATGGTGCCCGACTATGCCCTCGCTGCACGGCGCATTTCAAGTGAATCTCCATTTACTCGTATCGAAGCATGAGGTAAATTCTCATTTACCTTAAGGCGATGGAGCCGCGGCGATGGGACGGACCTACGTTGTCACAGGATCGGCGTCTGGCATCGGCGCGGCAACCGCTCACCGCCTGCGCAAAGAGGGCGCGCGGGTGATCGGCGCCGACCTCAAGGACGCCGAGGTTATCGCGGACCTGGCGACGGAGGCCGGGCGCGCTGCCCTCGCTGACGGCGTCTCCAGGCTCTGCGGCGGGAAAATCGACGCGGTGATCGCCAACGCCGGCGGCGGGCCGGCCGAAACAATGCTGCAGTTGAACTTCTTCGGTGCTGTGGCGACGCTCGAGCGCCTGCGTCCGCTCATGACGGCGAGCGAGGCGCCACGAGCCGTCGCCGTCTCCTCGATCAGCTCACTGCGCACCCACCCGCCGAAGCTGATCGAAGCGTGCCTGGCCATGGATGAACAGGCGGCCGTCACAACGGCATGGCGCGCCTATGAAGCCGGCGACCTCGGCGGGGCAGACAATCTCCTACCCGACGCCGCCCAGGCGCCACTGATGCTCTACGGAGCGGCGAAGGCGGCGCTGCAGTGCTGGTGCCGCAGGGCCGCGCCCACCGAAGCCTGGGCCGGTGCCGGAATCACGCTCAACGTGGTCGCCCTCGGCTTCTACGAAACGCCTGCCGCGGCCTACGTGCTCGACAACCCGGAGCTTCGCGCAGCTTCGGCGGCGCTCACGCCGCTGCGTGGCAGCTTTCCCGGCCGGCCCGAGGCGGCCGCCGCCCTCATCGCCTGGCTGGCGAGCGCCGACAACAGCCAGATGACCGGTCAGATTCTTTATGCCGATGGCGGCATGGAGTGCCGGGCACGCGCCGGGGAGAGCAGGTGACGGTGGCGACTACGGCCGAACGCTTTGCGAGTATCTGGACCTGGACGCGGACCAATGGTCCACGGATCGCGCTGGAAGTCGTGGTCAACTTCGCCTTACCTTTCGCGGTCTACAACGCCACGCATCAGCGGCTCGGCGACGTCTACGCGCTGCTGGCGTCCTCGGCGCCGCCGATGATCTGGAGCATCGCCGAGTTCGTCCGTCGCCGTCGAATCGACGCGCTCTCGCTGCTGGTGCTGACCGGCATCGTCTTGTCGCTGGTCGCCTTTCTGGGCGGCGGCGGAGTGCAGTTCTTGCAGTTGCGTGAGCGGCTGGTCACCGCGACAATCGGGCTCGTCTTCCTGGGATCGGCGGCAATTGGGCGGCCGCTCATCTACCAACTGGCGCGGGCGCGGCTCAGCCGCCGCGGCGCTGCCCACGAGATCGGCGCGTTCGATTCGGTCCGCGACGACCCCCGCTTCCGCCGCGCGATGATGGTGATGACCCTGGCCTGGGGCGTCGCGCTCGTCTCGGAGTCCGCCGTCTGCGTGGCGCTCGTGCTCACGCTCTCGATCAAGCAGTACATGATCGTCAGCGGCGTCGTCGGCTATTCGACGATCGTGGCGATGACCGCGTGGACCTTCTGGTATGCCCGGCGCCGAATCGTCGCGCTGGTCCGCGAACGAAGTGCTGCGGTGGATACTTCCAACTGAGCGCCCGCAGCTTTCTTGGGGTTGGATGGATCTTGGGCCAAGTTCTCGAGGCACTCGCTGCAACGAAAACGGGCTGTCGACTCCTCCAGTTCGGGCTACCGAGGCTCTCGTGGCATCCGCGCGTTCAACGCATATCTTCGAGAAGCACGATTCCAGTGGATGCTGACCGAAGCCGTCCGCTGCGGACGGCGCGCAAGCTGTTCGAACGTCGTAAGTTTCCGCGCCGAGATTCATTCGTCCGCGACTGGCCTGGACGGCTCTCGTAAATGTCGTTGCCGAACGCAGCGCTCGCTTTTCGCGCAAGGCAAGGTATTCGCGAGGGACCTGGGCCAGCCGTCGCGACGGTCTGACATTTGGCCATCTCATGCACGAAGGGCCTAGTTGGTTCGGGTCACCTTCTTCAGAAGCCTTGGCGCGTCGGGATTGCGCTTGCGAAGGGCCGCAATGCGTTCGGCACTGACGTAAAAAGTCAGGATCATGCTGATCGGATCAAGCGCCGCATGCGAGGCTGCCTGAAACGCGGGTTGGAAAATTCGAGCGCCTGCTCGTCTGACCTGCGCCACGCTTCGCGCGGTTGTTTCGGCGGCCGCATCACGCGAGGCGAAAACCAGTACGGGGAAACCTTCCTCGACCAATTCCAGGGGTCCGTGCATGACCTCCGCAGCCGAGTAGGCCTCTGCATGAATGCCCGCGGTCTCTTTTAACTTCAGTGCTGCTTCCTGAGCCATCGGCAGCGTCAACCCGCGCCCGAGCACATAAAGAGAGCGCGCTGCGGCAACTGCTTCTTCTACATCCGTCCAACGCAGTGCCATCGCTTTTGAGAGGACATCGGGCAATTGCGCGAGAGCCCTCTGCAGCTCTCCGTTCCCTCCTGTCGCGGCGACCAGCCCCGCGGCCATGGTGGCCGAGGCGATGTAGGTCTTGGTGGCGGCAACACTCGACTCGGGTCCCGCGTATAGTGGCAGGCAAAGGTCCCCCTCGCGGGCGAGCGGCGAATCCTTATCGTTCACGATGGCAACCGTGGGCACGCCTGCTCTCTTCGCTGCAGCCTGGAACGCCAGGATATCGGGACTTCGGCCAGACTGCGAAATGGTGATCACCATGGTATCGCGCAGATACAATTCGGCTCCGTAGATCGAGACAACGGATGCCCCGATCGAGCAACACGGGATGCCGAGCTCTATCTCCGCGAGATACTTGAAATAAGAGGCGGCGTGATCGGAGGACCCGCGCGCACTGGTAATGAAATATGAGGGCTTGCGCGCCGCAACCAGCCGGCGGAACTCCTTCAGCCCATCCGCGCTGGCGTCGAGAAGGCGCGCAACGGCATCAGGCGCCTCCGCAATCTCAAGCGCCATCCGGGTGGTCACGTCGCGAGGCCTGTAATCATCGAGACGATATCGTTCTTGTCGGTTTCGCGCGTACGTCGGATGCCGATTTGTCTTCCCCGCCGCAACACGCAAATGCGATCGGACAAACGAAAGACCTGATCGAGACTGTGGCTGACGATCAGGATCGGCAGGTTGCGGGCCTTGAGACCATTGATGATGTTTTCGACCTTGGCTGTTTCGGCGACGCCGAGTGCTGCCGTCGGCTCGTCCATGAGCATCAGTTTGGTTGCCCGATGCGTCGCCCTGGCAATCGCGACACCCTGACGTTGGCCGCCGGACATTTCACGGATTGTCGCTTTGGCGGATGGAATCCGAACATCAAGTTCTTTCACCAAAGCCTCCGTCTCGGCGATCATGCGTTTGCGATCGAGCCTGCGGAACGGTCCCGTAACAAGCTCATTGCCCAAGAACATATTCATGTAGACCGGCTGACTGTCGGCAAGCGCGAGATCCTGGTAGACGACCTGTATGCCGAGCGTCTGCGATGCGCTCGGGTCCACCATCGTGACCTCCCGCCCGTCGACCAGCACGTGGCCGCTTGTCGGTTGCAGCACCCCGGCGATGATCTTGATCAGCGTCGACTTGCCGGCACCGTTGTCGCCGACCAGCGCGACGATTTCGCCTGCCTCGACATCGAGATTGAAATTCTCGATTGCGACGACGCCACCGAACATCATGTGAATGTCGCGCAGCGACAGAACAGGTGCGCTGGCTTTCGAAGGGGCGGCAGCGTCACTCATGATATCCTCACCACGGCCATTCGGCCGGCCGGCCAAAGGCATCGTAGATGCCTTCGACTGCCGGAATTCCCACGGAAAGCCCGGAGATGCCGGCCGTGAGAGCGCGCGTGACGAAGACCTGCGGTCGAAAACCAAAAACGACGCTGTCGCCAATCGCCGGTCTGGCTGGCCCGACCGCATCGATCATTCCGTAGTAGTCGATCGATGCGGGATCCGGAATCTCCACCTTTGCCAGGGCCTTGTCAGAGACGGTTGGCTCCCGCGCGACGATGGCCTTCAGCTCATAGGGCGGGAACACGGGGTCGATGTAGAGCCCTCCGCCAAAACAGAAGGCCTCGGTGCCGATGAGGTGAGAGACCTCGCTGAGGTAGACCACCGCGGGTATCTCGGGCAGATCCCTCACGGCGTGAAGCGGGGTGGTGCCGGTGAGGCCGTGACCCGGTTCGACCTGCGTCGCGCCGGAAGCCGCAAGCATTGGCAGTATCTCTGTCGACGTTGTACCCGGCGTGTTGATCTCAATGTTGTGGCGGCCGGCTTTCGCGAGCGCTTCAGCGGCACTTTCCAGTGTCGCCAGATTGGGAGTCGGCCGGACAGTTCCGCTTTCGGCATCGAAAAGCTGCGAGGGAAAGGTCGTGATGCCGGCGAAATGCGCTCCCGCAATGCCGTCGATCATGTCGGCAACCGCAACTGCATCGCCGGCCGGGAAACCGCCCTCGTGCCCGCGGTAGAAGCGATCGCCTTCAGCGACAAGCCTGGCGAGGATTGCCTGGTCGCGGCCGAACCGCATGGAAGCGGCGCCGGCTTCGCGCGCCTTCTCGATGTTGAATACCGTCCAATGGTCCGGCGCGAACAGAGCTGCGGCCTCGGCTTTAGCCTTTGGAATCTGCACGAGATGCCCCAGGTGGCCGAGTTCCATACCGGCGCGTCGGGTTGCAACCGCATCGTCCATGTCGACGGCCACAGCCTTGCGGATGCCGCCACGCATGACCGCGCGGCAGAACGAACCGTTGCGGCCCATCTGCTTGGTCATTGCAAAGGTCTTCAGGCCGAGCTTCTCGGCTTCGCCGGCCAAGCGGCGCGCATTCTCTTCGACTGCATCGAGGTCGATGACGTAAGTATTCGGCGGCAGCTTCCCTGCCTGGTGCAGAGCGATAGCCTGCTCGATAAGCATCGGGTTGCGGCGTCGGATCAGATCCAGGAACATCTTCGCGCCTCCTTAACGGTTCGGATCGCGCAGCGTGAGGGCGACGGCAACCAGGATGATGAGGCCTCGAGCGATCATCTGATCGGAGGGCTGGTAGCCAAGCAGGATGAGACCATTATTCAGCATGCTCATCAGGAGTGAGCCAATAAGTGCGCCCACCACCGAGCCGTATCCGCCATTGAGCCGCGTGCCTCCCACAATCACGGCTGCAATGACGGTGAGGAGATCGGTCTCACCAAGCGTATAACGGGCGCCGTGCAGCCGGCCCGCGTAAAGGAGGCCGGCGAGAGCGGCGAGCGCTCCGCTGAGAACCAGCACACTGAAGCGTACGCGCAGGACCTTGATACCGGCCGCGCGCGCTGCCTGCGCATTGTCGCCGGTCGCATGGATGTGTGCGCCGTAGCGCGTCTGACGAAAGAAGAAGTAGCCGATTCCAACCGCCGCGACCGTCCACAGAATGAGGGAGGGAATTCCCAGGAGCGACCCGGAACCGAACAGGCCATTGAATGCTTCGTCTTCGATCGGGATGGACTTGAGGTCGGTCATGCGCCGCGCGACGCCAGAAAAGATCCCCATCGTCGCCAGGGTCACAAGAAAGGACGGCAGCCTGGCATAGGCCACCAGAGCACCGTTGAGTGCTCCGATTGCCGCTCCCGCACCAAGCCCCGCCAAAACGGCGAAAGGCCACGCCCAGTCGCGCATGACCACACCGGCGAGCAAGGCGGCGACGGCGACAATTGAACCAATCGACAGATCAATTTCGCCTGAAGTCAGAACGAACACCATACCGACTGCCATGACCGTCGTCGGAGCCGATTGGTTGACGATGTTGAAAAGATTGAAAGGGGTGAGAAAGCCGTCGTCACGCAGAAGGAGGGAGAACGCGACGAAGATCACCAAGAAGCCGACGTAGATGACGTATTGGCTGGCGTTGCTCTTGCGCAGGAAATCGAGTGTTGCCGTCATGATCCTTCTCGGCGACCGGCGGTCATCCGCAGGCGGATAGCCCAAGGCTCTCCGCCTGCGTCAGCTTAGTGGCCGGCGATCGAAGCCGGCAGATCACGATGCAGGGATTGCTGGTATCCTTCCTTAATCGTGTCCTTGGTGACGGTGAGAGCATTGACAGCGTAGTACGGTGCGGCCTTTTCGCCGATAAGGCCGAGACCGATCGCTTTTGCACCGGTCTGGCCGATGTCGTAGGCCTGATCCACCACGATTGCTGCGACGTTGCCACCCTTTGCCATATCGAGTGCAAGCGGCTCCGACAGGTCGAAAGTAACGATCTTGGTGTGTGTGTTACCGGCATTGCGCAACGCCGCAAGCACGCTTTCAGCGGGCGTCGACCAGGTCGCATAGACGCCATCGAGATCGGGGTGTTTCGTGACCAGGGCATTGATGACGTCTTCGGCCCGCGTCGGATCGGCAAGACCCTGCTCAACTGCGATGTCGATGCCCTTGTAGTCGTCGAGAATAGTCTGTTTGAAGCCGCTGTCGCGCTGGTTGGTCACGAAGAAATCGGCGTCATGATAGAGGTATGCGATCTTACCTTTACCCCCGAGAGCAGCTCCCATTGCGTCGCCCGCATGTTTGCCCATCTCGGCGAAGTCGTCCGAGACGACCGCGACATAGTCTTTGCCAGCCTTGAATCCGGTGGGCGGCTGATCGACAAAAACGAGCACGGTGCCGGCGTCTTCTGCTGGCTTGAAGGCTGCCGGCGCCGTGTCTGGGTCGACCAGTTCGGAGAAGATAGCGCTCGGCTTCTTGGCCATTACCGTCTCGACGTCGCTCTTTTGTTTTGCAGCATCGAAATTGGCGTCGGTCTGCGCAATGACGTTGATGCCGAGTTTGGCGAACTCATCGCTGGCACCCTGGATGACTGCCTTCGACCAGTCCGACGATTCGTGCCAGACGATGGCCACGGTGTAGCTGCCCGCCTTGATCTTCGTTTCCTGTTCCGGCGTCAGCGACAGGCTCTTGGCGAGCGTCGCTGGCTCGCCGTTGGGTCCGGTGCTGGGCTTCAGTGCATATGCCGGCGCAGAGAGGGCGACGACCATCAGGCAGGTGGAGATGAACAACGCACGACGACTAAACATGGTGATCTTTCCTTCTGATCTGATCTTGTTATTTGCCGCGTCCGCGCTCGCGCGGGCTGGAGGCTTGTCTATTTCAGAGCATCGAGAATCGACTGCGGCGGCTGGCGGTGGAGTGAATCCTCCCAGCCCTGCGCGACGTTCGCCTTGGTAACGGCGAGCACTGGTGCCACGACGAACGCCGGCGCCGGCTTGCCGAGCAGCCCATAGCCGGCTGCGTCAGCCATGGCGCGGCCGAGTTCATAAGCCTTGTCGGCAGCGATCGCTGCAACGTTTCCGCCGTTGACCATGTCGAGACCCACCGGCTCGCTGAGATCCAGAGTGACGAGCTTCGTGTGAGTGTTACCGACCGCCCGCAACGCCGACAGCACGCCCTCCGCCGGTTCCGACCAGGTTACGTAGATGCCATCGAGGTCGGGATTCTTAAGAAGGAGGGCCTGGGCAATGTCTTCGGCTCGTGCCGGATCGGAAATACCCTCTTGGGCGACAATCTTGATATTTGGATAGTCGCTCTCGATCGTTGCCTTGAACGCGTTGTCGCGCTGGTTGGTCACGTAGTAATTCGCATCGTGGTAGATCCAGGCAACCTTGCCCTTGTTGCCAATCGCCTTGGCGAGTTCGTCGGCAGCGATCTTGCCCATTTGAAACAGGTCGTCCGTCACGATGGTGACGTAGTCCTTCCCCTGGACGTAGTCCTTGGGCTTGTTGGACAGCAGCACGATCTTGACGCCTGCGGCCACGGCCGGCCTGAAGGCTTCTGCTGACGTCACGGGATCGAGCGGCAGGGCAAGGATGGCGCTCGGCTTCTTTGCGAGAACAGTCTCGACGTCGCTCTTCTGCTTGGCAGCGTCGAAATTCGCGTCGGTCTGGGCCACCACCTGGATGCCGAGGCGGCCGAACTCATCCTGCGCACCCGCAGTCACCGCGTTCACGAAGTCGGATGACGTGTGCCAGAGCAGGGCGGCGGTGTAATGACCCGCCTTCAGCTTGGCTGCTTCGGCGTCGCTGAGCTTGAGCTCCGAAGCCGGCGTCGCCTTTTCTCCATCGGGCCCGATGGTCTCGCCCGCAAAAAGTGGTTGCGTCGTCAGCAGCATGGCGCCGGCGGCGAGCGCTGCGATACCGGTTCTGGTCAGTAGCTGATTGTTCGGCATGTGACTTCCCCTTCTGCTTTGGTTTGAGCCTACTGTTTGACGGATGATCGCTCGCCGAATTGGGCGAGAAAGGCGGCGAATGCGACGATGCCGTCGAGATAGTCTGCGACGGAGACCCGCTCTTCGAGCGTGTGACACACGCGAATGTCGCCAGGCGCGCAATAAACCGCCGGAATACCCAGCCGGTTGGTCAGGAACGGCACCTCCGACCAATACGGTGCACCTTCGATGGCACCGCGCTCGGGCCTCACCGCCTTCACTGCTTCTGCCAGCAGACGGACCTCCGGCAGATCCGGCGACGTCTCGCTCGGCGTGCCGCCGAAGCGATGATCGCGGCCGGCTGAATAAGCAAACTCGATGGAAATGCCAGCCTGCACAGGAGCGGCGCGAACCGCGGCCTCGAGATTATCAACGGCCCGGTCGAGACTTTCACCGGGGATGAGCTTGAGGATGAGACTCAGGCGGCATGAGCCAGGGACGGCAATGTAACCGCCCGCCTCCAGATGCGTAACGAGCAGGAATGGATGGCCAACCAGCTCATGCGGCGCGCGTTTCTCCAGGCTGGCTGAATGATCGAACAGCGCCGAGAGGATGGCGTACGATGCCTTCAGTGCATCGATGCCGGATTCAGGCACGCCGAAATAGGCTGAGCGGCCGGTGACCTGAATGTCGCAGATCAGGAATCCCATCTGCGCCGTATAGATGTTGAGTTCTGTGGGCTCGACATAAACGGCGAAATCGGGCCTCGGCACCATGCCGCGCTCGATCTCATCGATCAGCAGCTTGAAGCCCGCGCTGATGCCGGATCCAGGCTCGCCGCTTTCTTCGTCGCCAATGAAAGCGAAAAGCACGTCGCTCGGCGGCCTGATGCCCACCGACGCGAGGAGCCGCGCGGCCGACAATGCGGTGCATATGCCGGCTTTCAGATCGGCGGCCCCCCTGCCCCACATCTCGCCATCGATGATGGGCGCCGAGAATGGATCCTCCCGTTCGGTGCCCAACCAGCGCTCAGTCCAGCCACGGACATGGACCGTGTCGGTGTGTCCCGTAAGGAGCAGCGTCCGACGAGCGCCAGTCCCTCTGAGAAGTCCGCGGACATTGGGCCGGCCGGGCGCGAAATCGACTTGCGTCACAGCCTCGGCCCCCAAAGCGGTGAGTTCTCGGGCAACCAGACCTGCAAACGACGCCTCGGTTCCCGTCACGCTCGGTACGCCGATGGCCCGCTGCAGCAAGTGGACGGCACCTTCGCCGTCGAGCGAGGCCTTCAGAGTCCGGATGAGGCCGTCGTCGATACTCATCCCGCAGCACCTGCAAGATCACTTTGCCTCACGACGTCGACCGGCGCGATGTCCTCGATATCGCGCCGCTGTCTACGAAGCTGCTGCGCGGCCGCAGCTACTGCTCCGACCAGTCCGGCCCGGCTCCCGAGGGAGCTGGCGGCAATATCGACGGGACGTGCAAAAAACTTCGGCACTGCCGCTTTGACGCGCCGCACCAGTTCCGGCTGAACGCCGATGCTGCCGCCCAAAATGACCTTGTCGAGATCGAGTAGCGCTTGCAGTGCGACGATCGCCAGCGCGACCTTGTCGGCGACATAGCCGACGACTTCGGCGGCAATCCGGTCTGTATCCAACCGCTCAAATATTTCGCGCACCGTGCCAGCGTGCGCACCACCGCTCGCTTCGTAGCGCGCCACGATGCCTGCAGAACCAACCTCAAGTTCGAAGGCTCCGACTTCCAGCGCGGCGCGCGAGGTTAGATCGCTCCCCTGCGGCAGGTAGGATATCTCGCCAGCCGCGCCACTGGCTCCTCGCACCAGCCTTCCGTTGACGACGAGACCGAGGCCGGTGCCGGTCCCGAGCGACAGAAAGCCGACGTTCTCATACCCTTGGGCGCCACCCTTCCAGCTCTCGCCAAGAACCGCCAGGTTCACGTCATTTTCAACCTGCACCTGCCGTTCAAAGAGGAGGCTGAGCGCTTCCGGTACGTTCAGTTCCGACAAACCGGTTATATTGTGTCCCAGACCGACGACACCCGTACCGGGATTGACGACCCCCGGCATACCGACGGCGATCCCGCCGACATCGGCGACTTCGATATTGCCGGCGGTCAGCAATCGGGCGGCCAGTTCATGAACCTGGCCGAGAACATTCATGCCGCCGCGAGGATCGGTCGGTTCGGTGATCTCCGAACGAATATCGCCGCCGGAGTCCGCCAGTGCCGCGGTGACCTTCGTTCCGCCGAGGTCGATTCCGATGCACCAGACGGCGGCGCGCCTCGTCTCTACAGGATTCTCGTTTGGCCGGGCACCAGCTACTGAAAAACCATTCGCGGCGAACCC
>CAYOUO010000028.1:0-4810 GCA_964407155.1 uncultured Hyphomicrobiales bacterium
ATGAAGATACGAGGTGGCCGATATGCGGGGACAAGATTTAAGTTATCCCCGCGCGGCGAAGCGGAGACTGGGAGGTTTTGGTCCGGCGCAACATATTCTCCGCTTCCCCCGGCCCCCGGGTCCGGCCGCGGGCCGGCCCGAGGGTAAACTCCAGCCGGGGTCCAGGGGATTCAGCGTGGCGCTCTGCGCCACGAGTCTGACGCTGGGTCCCGGATCACGCGACACAGCTTCGCTGTGCGCGGTCCGGGAAAGCGGAAGGGAGGGGATAGATTATCTGCGCCAAGGTTAAGGCGGCATCGTCATGGCATGGATGGCCGCGTCATTGCCGACCCGGGCGCGGCCATGACGGTGGAGAATGATCACGGCGGCCCGGCCTCCCTTCGGGGGGCGGCTGAGCGGTGCTTCATTTTCGCGGAGCGCAGGGCTGCACCCGGCGGGTGCACGCTATCGCCGGGCAGGCGGACGCGCTGCTGAAGATTCGGCGTCTAGCCTTTCTTCAGCTTCTCCGCGACGAAGGGCGCGAAGTAGGTAAGGATGCCGTCGGCGCCGGCGCGCTTGAAGGCGGTCAGGCTCTCCATCATCGCCTTCTCGCCGTCGATCCAGCCGTTCTTCTCGGCAGCGCGGATCATCGCGTACTCGCCGGACACCTGGTAGGCGAACGTCGGCATGCCGAAGCGCTCCTTCACGCGCCAGAGGATGTCGAGATAAGGCATCCCCGGCTTCACCATCACCATGTCGGCGCCTTCGGCGATGTCGAGCTCGACCTCGCGCAGCCCCTCGTCCCCGTTCGCCGGGTCCATCTGGTACGTGCGCTTGTCGCCGGACAGCGTTCTGGCCGAGCCGAAGGCGTCGCGGAAGGGGCCGTAGAACGCCGAGGCATACTTCGCGGCATAGGCCATGATCTGCACATGGTCGAAACCGTTCCTGTCGAGAGCGCGGCGAATGGCGCCGACGCGCCCGTCCATCATGTCCGACGGCGCGATGATGTCGGCTCCGGCTTCCGCCTGGATGAGACTCTGCAGCACGAGCTGCTCGACCGTGGCGTCGTTGGCGATCTCGTCGCCGACGAGAATGCCGTCGTGGCCGTGGCTGGTATAGGGGTCGAGCGCCACGTCGACGAGGACGCCGATGTCGGGCACGTCGGCCTTGATCGCGCGCGCCGCCGTGTTGACCAGGTTCTGCGGGTTGAGCGCCTCCGAGCCGGTCGCGTCGCGCCGGGCCGGGTCGGTGTACGGGAAGAGTGCGACGACCGGGATGCCGAGTTCGGCGGCGTGTCTGGCCGTCTCCACCGCCTCGTAGACGGTCAGACGCCGCACGCCGGGCATCGAGGGAACATCCTCGCCGCGGTCGCCATCGACCAGAAAGACGGGCCAGATGAGGTCGTTGACGGAGAGCGCGTTTTCGGCCACCAGCCGGCGCGACCAGTCGCTTCGCCGGTTGCGCCGCATGCGGCGGCCACGCAGGATGTCGTCCATGTCGGGCTTGGTGGCGGGGTCCGCCGAAAATGCCGGCCGCTCACGGGTCATCGGATATAACGCCTTGATGTGGTTTGCCTGAACATATCATCTTTCGGCCGGCAAAACGTGAACGGGACAAAATGGCGCTCATGACGGACCGCGATCTGATGGCGAACGCCGCGCCGCCGCGCACGCGCGCCCAGCTTCTGCTCGACCAGTACGTCATCGCACTGTCGATCGTGACGATGATCTTCGGCCTCCGCTACTGGGCGGTCATCCTCGGCGCCGTGTCCGGCGGTGGCGGTGCCTTCGACCAGATGTCGATGGCGTGGGGCGCGGTCACCATCCACATGGCGGTGGTCGATCCGGTCGCCTCGGTCGGCCTGTGGCTGCGCGTGGCGGGCGGCAAGGTGCTGTGGATCTATTCGGCGCTGTTCGAGATCGCGCTCCACACCGTCTTCATCGGGACGTTCGGGGCCAACCTCCCGCTGATCGGTTTCCATTTTTTCACGCTGGCGATTTTCGTTGTGTTGACCATAACCGCAAGGCGATCCCGCGCCCGAACCTGAAAACCCAGCAATTCCAATAAATTGCGATGGGGTTGGTAAGGCAGCATTAAGCCTGAGGCTTAAGCCGATTTTTAGTCGCGTTCACTAGTCTCGCCTCACAAAGCAGGGAAAACCTGCCAACAGGGTGAGGCGAATATGACGATTGCCAAGCGCGCGGCCGAGGTTGCTCCTCAGCCCCCGACGAATGCGGAACTCAAGCCGCTCTACATGGAGGCGCTGACGCTCGTCGAGCGCCTGCACCGCCGTCTTCTCGACGTGATCAAGGACGAGTTCGACCGTGCCGGCCGCTCGGACGTGAACAGCGTCCAGGCGCTGCTGCTCTACAACATCGGCGGCGCCGAGCTGACCGCCGGAGAGCTGCGCACGCGCGGCTACTATCTCGGCTCGAACGTCTCCTACAATCTGAAGAAGCTGGTCGAGATGGGCTACATCCATCACCAGCGCTCGCGCATGGACCGCCGCTCGGTCCGCGTCAGCCTGACCGACAAGGGCCAGGACGTCGCCAACGTGGTCGCGGCGCTTTATGAGCGCCACATCCGCTCGATCGACCAGATCGGCGGCATCTCGGCCGGCGACTTCCAGTCGCTGAACCGCTCGCTGCAGCGCCTGGAACGCTTCTGGACCGACCAGATCCTCTACCGGCTCTAGTCCGTCCCGGGAACTTTCCCGCGCCTCATCCTGACGCCTCATTCGGGAGCCCGGCCATCGCGCCGGGCTTCTTCGTTGCCGGCGGCAGCATTTTGCCGAAGGGCCCGCGTTCGACCGCCGCGAAAGCGCCACACACCGGGCTCATTCACTGCCGTTGTCCTGTACCGCGCTCACAGTTGCGCGACTGGCCCGATTGCCGCGCCGCACAAGGTTGTTTCGCCGCAATGCACGTGCTAGCCGGTTGGGCGGGGCGAGATGATGGACGTGGCACGCAGCGCTGCTGGCCGGCACTGCGTAGTGGGATTCGGCAGCCTCGACGATGATCGCAAAAGGCAACTTGGCGTTCCTGCGGGTGGCGGCGATGGCGGCCGCCGTGGCCGGCTTCGTGCACGTCGCGCATGCCGATCCATCGAACCCGATCGACGAGGTTCTCCAGAACGGCAACGCCGAGTGGTCCGACAATTTCGATGCCGCGTCGGTCAGCGCGGCCGACGTGCGCACCACCGTCCCGATTCTCTCGCCGCAGATTCTGAATTCGCTTCAGGCCGCGATCGCGCAATATTCGGACATCGTTGCCAAGGGCGGCTGGCCGACGGTGCCGGTCAACAAGGTCCTCAAGATCGGCATGGCCGATCCGGCGGTGGTTCCACTCCGTCAGCGGCTGGCGATTTCGGGCGACCTTCCGCCCGAGGCGGCGGCCGGCGCGAGCGGCGCCTCGACCGCGTTCGATTCCTACGTCGACGCCGCCGTGAAGCGCTTCCAGGCGCGGCACGGCATCCAGCCCGACGGCGTCATCGGCGCCTCGACCTACGCCGCGCTGAACATTCCGGCGCCGATGCGGCTGACGCAGCTCGCCAACAATTTCACGCGCCTGAAGAGCCTGCTCGCCAAGCCGCTGCCGGCGCGGTTCGTCATGGTCAACATTCCGGCGGCGAGCGTCGAGGTGGTCGAGAACGGCGTCGTCGTGCAGCGCCACACGGCCGTGGTCGGCAAGGTCGATCGCCCGTCGCCGATCGTGAATTCCAAGATCAGCGAGATCAATTTCCATCCCTACTGGACGGTGCCGGCATCGATCATCCGCAAGGATCTGATCCCGATCATGCAGAAGGATCCGACCTACCTCGATACGTGGAAGATCCGCGTCTACGACAAGAAGGGGGAGGAGGTCTCGCCGACGGCGATCAACTGGCAGACCGATGACGCCACCAACTACCGTTTCCGGCAGGACCCGGGCGACCAGAACTCGCTCGGCATCGTGAAGATCAACTTCGCGAGCCCCGAAGGCGTCTACATGCACGACACGCCGCACAAGGGCACCTTCAACGACGACTACCGGTTCGATTCGTCGGGCTGCGTGCGTGTGCAGAACATCCGCGAGCTGATCGCCTGGATCCTGAAGGACACGCCCGGCTGGACCTCGGACCAGGTCGAGACGGAGCTCCGCGGCAACGACCGGCTCGACGTCAAGGTGGTCAATCCGGTCGACCTGCACTGGGTCTACATCACGGCGTGGTCGACCACCGACGGCATCGTCAACTTCCGCAACGACATCTACAACCTCGACGGCCTCGAGCAGTTCACCGACGGGACGGACGGCAATTCCTCGACGGATGGCGCGTCCGGCACCACCCCCGTCGCGACGCCGGCGACCGGCAACGACCCAACCCCGCTGCCCGGCACCACGAGCGGCTGAGCCGCCGCCGCGGCATCCTGCCCGCCAGAGCTCCGATTGGCGCCCGTTCGCCGATCGTGCTAACGCAGCCGCGCAGCCTTGAACGCCGCTGAACGGGAGCTTCCGCCCATGTCGTTGGCCCAGTCCAAGACGTCGCCGACCGATTTGACGACGTCGAGCGTCTCGCCCGGCTTTTTCACGTCAACGCTGGCTGAAGCCGACTCGGAGATCGCGAAGGCGATTTCCGACGAACTCGGCCGCCAGCGGCACGAGATCGAGCTGATCGCATCGGAGAACATCGTCTCCCGCGCCGTGCTGGAAGCGCAGGGCTCGGTGATGACCAACAAGTACGCCGAGGGCTATCCGGGCAAGCGCTACTACGGCGGCTGCGAGTTCGTCGACGTGGCCGAGACGCTCGCCATCGAGCGCGCGAAAAAGCTGTTCGGCGCCAATTTCGCCAACGT
>CAYOUO010000029.1:0-13319 GCA_964407155.1 uncultured Hyphomicrobiales bacterium
GCGATGGAGAAGATGGGGGCCTCGGGGTCCTTGTTGATGGCGACGATGACCCTGGCTTCCTTCATGCCGGCAAGATGCTGGATGGCCCCGGAAATGCCAATGGCGACGTAGAGGTCGGGGGCCACGATCTTGCCGGTCTGCCCGACCTGCAGTTCGTTGGGGGCATAGCCGGCATCGACGGCGGCGCGCGAGGCGCCGATCGCCGCCTTCAGCTTGTCGGCCAGCGGCTCCAGGTACTTGCGGAAGTTCTCGGCCGACTGGAACGCCCGTCCGCCCGAGACCACGATGCGGGCGGCGGTGAGGTCGGGCCGCTCCGAGCGCCGGATTTCGGCGCCGAGGAACTCGGACCGGCCGGCAGAGGGAGCGGCCACCGTTTCGACGGGGGCAGGGGCGTCCACCGTTGTGGCCGGCTTGAAGGCGGCGGCGCGCACGGTGATCACGCGCCGGGCGGTGCCGGTGCTGACCGTCTCGATGGCGTTGCCGGCATAGATCGGCCGCTCGAAGGTGTCGGGGGCGACCACCCGGGTGATCTCCGACACCTGCATGGTGTCGAGGAGGGCGGCCACCCGCGGCATCACGGTCTTGCCGGTGGCGGTGGCCGGGGCGACGAGCGCGGCGTAGCGGGCGCCAGCCCCACGATCAGCGCCGCCAGCGGCTCCGAAAGCTGGTGACCGAGCGCCTCGCTCTCGGCGTGCAGCACCCGGGCCGCTCCGTCGAGACCGGCGGCGGCGGCAGCCACCGCGGCGCAGTCCTTGCCGGCCACCAGGACATGCACCGGCTCGCCCAGCTCACGCGCTGCCGTCAGCGCCCGCGCCGTCGTCTCCTTGAGGACGGCATTGTCGTGTTCGGCGATCAAAAGCGTCGTCACAGCACACCCGCTTCGTTGCGCAGCCGGTCGACCAGTTCGTCGACCGAGTCCACCTTCACCCCCGCCCGCCGTCCCGGCGGCTCCGCCACCCTGACCACCGTCAGCCGCGGCGTGGTGTCGACGCCGAGGTCGGCCGCCGTCACTTCCTCGATCGGCTTGCGCTTGGCCTTCATGATGTTGGGGAGCGAGGCATAGCGCGGCTCGTTGAGGCGCAGGTCCGTGGTGATCACCGCCGGCAGCGGCAGCTTCAGCGTCTCGTGGCCGCCGTCCACCTCGCGCGTCACCGTCGCCGTCTCGCCCTCGATCGTCACCTGCGAGGCGAAGGTGGCGATCGGCCAGTCGAGCAGGGCGGCCACCATCTGGCCGGTCTGGTTGGCGTCGTCGTCGATGGCCTGCTTGCCGAGGATGGCGAGCCCCGGCTGTTCCTTCTGCGCCACCGCGCGGACGAGCTTGGCGACCGCCAGCGGCTCCAGACGCCCCTCCGCCCTGACCAGGATGCCGCGGTCGGCGCCCATGGCCAGCGCCGTGCGGATGGTCTCCGCCGCTGCCGCCTCGCCCGCCGAAACCACCACCACCTCGCTCGCCTTGCCCGCTTCCCGCAGCCGCAGCGCTTCCTCCACCGCGATCTCGTCGAACGGGTTCATCGCCATCTTCACGTTGGCAAGGTCTACCCCCGTCCCGTCCGCCTTCACCCGCACCTTCACGTTGAAGTCAATCACCCGCTTGACCGCTACCAATACTCTCATTCAGGCGCCCTTATCGACTTCGGCGAAGGCTTCGCGTGCGATACGGAAGGAATCGACGCCGGCGGGGATGCCGGCATAGATCGCCACCTGCAGGAACACTTCCCGGATCTCGTCGCGGCTGACGCCGTTCTTGAGCGCCCCCTTGACGTGCATCGTGAGCTCGTGCGGGCGGTTCAGGCAGCTGATCATCGCCAGGTTCAGCATGCTGCGCGTCTTGTGGCTGAGACCCTCGCGGCCCCACACCGCCCCCCAGCAGTACTCGGTCGTCAGTTCCTGCATCGGCTTGTTGAACGCGTCCGCCGAGGCAAACGACTTCTCCACGAACTCCGCCCCCAGCACCTTCTTGCGGATCTCCATGCCGCGCTCGAAGACTTCCTTGCTCATCGCACTCTCCTGATTGTCGAACTTCGCCGGCCCCGATTCGTCGGCCGCGCTTGGGGCAGATCCCCTGGGGTCCGCGCCCGCTAGCCCTTCACCTCGACCCCCGCCCATTCCTCGACCACGCGGGTCATCGACGTGAAGTCCGACGCCGGGCCGTATTTGGCGTTGGTCACGGCCAGGAACTGGCGCACCGCCGCCCCCACGAACATCGGCACCCCCATCGCCTCCGCCTCGTCCACGCACAGCCGCACGTCCTTGTAGGACAGGCCCGTGGCAAAGCCGAAGTCGAAGGTGCGCGGCAGAACCGAGCGCGGGAACTTGTCCTGGGTGGCGCTGTTGCGCCCGCTGCCGGCGTTGATGATGTCGAGCAGCACCTTCGGATCGATGCCCGCCTTCACCCCCATCACCATCGCCTCCGACGAAACCGCCATCGCCGCCGCCGCCAGGAGGTTGTTGGCGAGCTTGGCGACCTGCGCCAGTCCCGCCTTCTCGCCGACGTAGAACACCTTGCCGAAGCGCTTCAGCAGGTCCTCCACCCCGTCGAAGGCCGCCCGCGGGCCCGAGGCCATCACCGCCAGCGTGCCGTTGCGCGCCCCCGCGATGCCGCCCGAGACCGGCGCATCTATCCAGGCGATGTCGCGCCCCTTCAGCCCGTGCGAGACCCGCGCCGCCATGCTCGGCCCGCTCGTCGACATGTCGACGATCGTCTTCACCCGCTTGCCCTTGCCGATCCCGTCGAGCACCACCTTCTCGACGATGTCGGGCGTCGGCAGGCTGACGAACGCGACATCGGCGTTGTTGCCGACCTCCTCCGGCGAGGCCGCCGCCGCCGCGCCGGCCGCCCTGACCGGGGCGATGGCCTCCGGGCTGGCGTCGAACACGCACAGCGGAGAGCCTGCCGCCAGCAGCCGGCCGCTCATCGGACCGCCCATCCGGCCCAGTCCCACAAACCCGATCGTCGGGGTCATCGCAACGCCCTTCCTCGCCATCCCGCACCGCAGGCCACCGCTCCCCGGCCCTCTTGCGCGCGGACCCTAGCCCACGCCACCGCCACACACACCTCCACTCCAGACATAACAGTAATGCCCGGCGTCCCCGCGGCCAGTCGGGCAATGCGAGCATGACGAGGATGCATGCACAGCGATCACACGTCGCCCTGTGCGTCGCGCCAGTTCTTCAGCATCTCCAGCCCGGCCCTGACGTCGATGCCAGCCTGCCAGTGCAGATCCCGCCTGGCTGCCGAAACATCGAACACGAGCGAGGAGGCGATCGCCGCGGTCAGGCCGCGTCCCTGCGTGGAGTATTCGGGCTTCAGGGGCGAGTCATACAGCTCGAGCGCGATGTCGACGATTTCCTTCACGCTGACCGACCGGCCGGTGGCGATGGTATAGGCGCCCGATCGCACGTCGGACGTCATCGCCGCGATATTCGCTCCGGCGACGTCGACTGCGTTGATGTAGTCGTGGACCTCCGAGCCATCGCCATAGATGATCGGCCGCAGGCCCTTGCGGATCCGCTCGAGCGGATCGAACAGCAGGCGGGCGTTGATCGCGCGATCGTGCTGCCGGACTCCGTAGACCGTGGAGTAGCGCAGCGACACATGCTCCACCTGATAGCGATCCGTATAGATCTGCGCGAGATGCTCGCCGATGATCTTGGTGGCCGCGTAGATAGCGGCCGGTGCGGAGAATCCCTTCACTCCGCGATTGAAAGGGTAGTCCTCCGACACCTCGCCGGACGGATTGCCATATACGCCGACCGACGACGAGAGAACGACCTTGCGGACGCCCGCCCACCGGCTCGCTTCCAGCACGTTCTGGGTGCCGGTCACGTTGACTTCGATGCCGCGGCCGAGATCCTGCGAGAGGGGCACCGGCAGGTAGCCCGCGACATGGAACACGCCCGCCGCGCCCTGAAACCGCTCCAGCAGGGTCTCGAGGCGCAGAATGTCGCCCCTGACGATCTTGAGGCGGTCGTCCCCACGCAGATGGCCAAGCTGGCCCTCGGAGCCCAGCGACAGATTGTCCAGCGAGATCACCTCGCTGGCGCCATCCGCAAGCAGCCGCTCTGCAATATGCGAACCGATGAGGCTCGCTCCGCCCGTAATCACAAACCGTGCGCCGGCAATTTGCACTTCGGCCTCTCTGGTTTCAGGAACAGGGGTGAGAGCTTGCCCGGCCGCCGCCAGTGGCTGCAGCGCCGCTTCCGGAAAGGGCGGCCGGGAAAATCATGGCGCGGGCCGGCGCATCGAGCCGGCGGCGATCTGGCTCCACGCGACGGGATCCCCGGAACGGTCCACTGCGCCCGGTGAAGACAACGACGCGTCCCATTTCCAGGCGATGAAGCGCCGGCCGGTTGTGCGTGCGGCCTGATCGGACAGCAGCCAGAGTATGGGAGCGACCATGACCTCCGGGCGCAACAACGAACTTCTCGGAACACCCGGCTTGTCGGCAACAAGCTGCGTATCCGTCGGGCCGCCGGGCACGACGACGTTGACGGTCACACCGCTTCCCGCGAGATCGTTCGCCATGATCGCCGAGAGCGCTTCGGTCGACGCCTTGGACGGACCATAGGGAGCCATCTGCGCATTGAGCATGGATTCAAGGCTCGTCGTGACGTTGATGATGCGGCCTTCGCCAACCGCCATCATGTGGCTGATAACTGCGCGGCTCATGCGGAAAGGCGCGTGGGCGTTGACCTCGAAGAACTGCCGCCAGGTGTCGAGATCGACTTCCCAGAAGCGCGGTCCGTCAGTCGGCCGGTTGCGCCAGAAGCTTGCGCGGCCGATGCCGGCATTGTTGATGAGCCCGAAAACCGAGCCGAAGCGATCGATCGCCCTGGCGACGATCCTGTCTTCGGCGCCGGCTTCGATCAGGTTGGCGCAGACCGGTTCCAATATTCCGGGACGATTTCGTCCGGTCGCGGCGACCAGCTCTTCGATCGCTGCGGCGGAGCGGTCGACTGCCACCACACGTGCGCCTGCATCGAGGAGCGCCAGCGCGAGGGCACGTCCGATGCCGGCGGCGGCGCCGGTGAGAATGATCGCGCCGCGCTTTTCCAGGGAGACTTCCGGATTTTCCGTCGTCATCTCGTGCTGATTGTCTTGGTCGTCGATGGCCGGATTGTCACGGCGCGGGCAGTGTGATTGCATTGACTCGAAATTGTCAACTGTTTACAGATCGCTGCACAGGCGAACCGCTTCCGCGTGCCGGTCGCCGATGCGGTCGGGTGGGAGAGCGAGTTGCGGATCTGGCATCAGAGCTTTACGGACCTCGACGCGTTTCCAGTCTACCGGCGTACGCTCGAGGAGCACGCCGCGCAGGTGGCGGGGCCCGGCGTTGAGGTCGTGGTCCATGGGCTGCGGCCCGGCTCCTATCCCGAGGGCGTGGCGCCGATGGACGCGAACCGGCACCCCTACGTCAAATATCTTGGCGGCCAGCAGATCTGCGAAGCGGTTCTGGCGGCGGAGGCGGCCGGATACGACGCCTTCACGCTCGGCTGCATCTTCGATCCCGGCCTGCAGGCGGCGCGGTCTCTCGTCGACATCCCGGTAGTCAGCCTTGCCGAGACGTGCATGCTCGTCGCGTGTTCGCTTGGCCGCAAATTCGCGCTGGTGGCGCTGAACGATTTTCAGAAGGCCGAGATCGAGGACCGCGCGCGTGAATATGGCCTCACGCAGCGGCTCGCGGCCGCGACGACCATGCAGCCGGTCTTCAACCTGTTTGCGCTGGAAGATGAGACCAAGGTCCGCGACATCCGCGCCGGCTTCCAACGGGCGTGCGAGGCCGCGCTGGCCGCCGGCGCCGAAGTGATCATCCCCGGCGACGGTGTATTGAACGAATTCCTCTTCCGGTCCGGAACGGCGACCGTCGAGAACGCCGTCATCATGGATGCGATCGGCGTGCTGTTCCACTATGCCCAATTCCTCGTTGCCACCCGGAGAAATCTTGGGCTTTCGGTGAGCCGGCGTCAGCACTACCTTCGTCCTTCGCCGGCGCTCCTCGACCATGCGCGCAATGCCGCTGGCCTCGGAGCGCCGGATGAGGGCCTTTTTTCCGGCGTCAAGGGAACCGCCCTGAGCCGTGCGGCAGGTGCATCCTGATGACGGATTTGCCATTCATCGTTCTGTCGGCGGTGCGGTCATGCCGGACGTCATCGTAGTCGGCGCCGGCAACGCGGCGATGTGCGCCGCGCTGGCCGCGCGCGAGAGCGGCGCCGCGGTTGTGGTGCTCGAAAGGGCGCCGCTCGAGGAGAGAGGCGGCAACAGCGCGCACAGCGGCGGCGCCTTCCGCGTCGCCTACGACGGCGTGACCGATCTGCTGAAAGTCGTCCCCGACCTCTCAAGGGAGGAACTGGACACGACGGATTTCGGCACCTACGAGCGGCGCCAATATTTCGACGATCTGTCGCGGCTGTCGCACTATCGGATGGATGCCGATCTCGGCGGCATTCTTGTCGACGAGAGCCTCCCGACCTTGATCTGGATGCGCGAGAACGGCGTGCGCTTTCTGCCGATCTACGGTCGCCAGGCGTTCAAGGTCGACGGCAAATTCAAATTCTGGGGCGGCCTGACGATCGAGGCGGCGGGCGGCGGGCGTGGATTGATCGACACGCTTCATGCGACCGCCGCGGCGCGCGGCATCGAGATCCGCTACGGCGCGCGCGCGGCCATGTTGGCGACGGACGGCGAACGGGTCACGGGTCTCGACTTCATCCGCGACGGCAAACGCGAGACGTTGCGGGCGCCCTCGATCGTCCTTGCCAGCGGCGGCTTCCACGCCAATGCCGAATGGCGCGCGCGCTATCTCGGCCAGAACTGGGATCTCGCCAAGGTGCGCGGATCGCGCTTCAACACGGGCGATGGGATTCGCATGGCCATTGACAGCGGTGCGATGCCCTACGGCCATTGGTCGGGGTGCCATTCGGTGGCCTTCGATCGCAACGCGCCCGAATTCGGCCGGCTCGACCTGCTCGGTCAGCAGAAGAACAGTTTCCCCTTCGGAATTGTCGTCAACGCAAAGGGCGAGCGCTTCTTCGACGAAGGCGCCGATTTCAGGAACTACACCTATTCGAATCTCGGGCGCGCGATTCTGGGGCAGCCCGGCGGCATCGCGTGGCAGGTGTTCGACCAGCGCGTCGTGCATCTCTTGAGCGACGAGTATCGCATCAAGCAGGTGACGCGGGTTTCCGCCGATACGCTCGAAGCCCTGGCCGCGAAACTCGATGATGTCGATCCGCGGGGATTTCTCCGCTACGTGGAACGCTATAACGCCGCCGTGCGGCAGGACGTACCGTTCAATCCCAACATCAAGGATGGCCGCCGCACGGAAGGACTGGATGTGCCCAAATCGAACTGGGCCAATCCGCTCGATGCACCGCCCTTTGTGGCCTACGGCGTCACCTGCGGCATAACCTTCACGTATGGCGGTGTGCGGATCGATGGCGACGCACGGGTCGCGACCCCGGCAGGCGGCACGATTGCCGGCCTTTACGCTGCGGGGGAACTGGTCGGCGGCCTCTACTACACGAACTACGCGGGCGGCGCGGGCTTGATGTCGGGCGCAGTCTTCGGGCGGCGCGCCGGCATCAACGCGGCAGCGTTCGCCCGCGCCGCTTGAGACGGGCAGCAGCGGAGGCGCCCCGGCGATCTCCGTCGCGATTGCACCACGCCGGAGTGTGAGCACTTCGGCGCATCACTAGTGGGAGACGGACGGTTCATGGGAATTCGCATCTGGCATCACAGCTTCACCGTGCTGAGCGATCTCGGCGCATACGACGAGGCGCTGCGGCAGCATTTCAAGAAGGTGGCGCGCCCCGATACCGTCATCGAGATGCACGGCATGCGACCCGGCACCTACACCACCAACTATCCCGGCGACGACATCAAGTACGCTGCTTTCCAGTACCTTCACGGGCTGCAGTTCATGGCGGCGGCGATCAAGGCCGAGCGCGAAGGTTTCGATGCTTTCGCCCTCAGCACGCTTCCCGAGCCGGCCCTGCGCGAAATCCGCACGCTCGTCGATATTCCGGTGGTCGGCTACGCGGAGTCCGCGATGCTGCTGGCCTGCACTCTCGGCCAGAAATTCGGCGTGCTCGTCTTCATCGACGGCTTCACCGAACTATTGACCGAGAACGTCGCCCGCCACGGTCTGTCGAGCCGTTTCGTCGGCGCTCTGCCGGTCGGTCTCCGGTTTGCCAACATCCTCGAGGCGTTCTCCAATCCGGCGCCGGTCATCGAGCAGTTCCGGCAGTCGGCTCGCGCTCTCATCGCGCGGGGCGCCGAAGCGATCATACCGGGCGAGGCGCCGCTCAACGTTCTTCTGGCAAAGAACGGCATCGTCGAGGTCGACGGCGCGCCGATCGTCGATTCGCTTGCGGCCTGGGTAAAGCAGGCCGAGACGCTCGTCGACCTGCGGCGCTCGTCGAATATCCGTCCGTCCGCGCGCGGCTACTTTTCGGCTCACCCGGACCGCAAGCGCATCGAGGAGGTGTTTGCCTTCTACGGACTCGACGAGCGGCTGCTGAAATCATGAGCTCGTGTGCGCCGCGTTTTCCTCTTTGCAGTTCGAGCAGGTGAACAATGGATAGAGCAACCGATCTGGTTGTCGTCGGTGGTGGTCTCGCGGGTTTTGCCGCGGCGCTGACCGCTGCGGAGGCCGGCATGGAGGTCGTACTGATCGAGAAGCAGCCGGCGATCGGTGGATCGTCGGTGCTCAGCGGCGGGTGCCTCGCTTTCGCGGGAACCGATTTGCAGCAGGCCAATGGCATCGAGGATTCGAGCGAACTGCTCTTTCGAGACCTGCGCGAGGTCGGCAAGCACGACAACGACGAAAGCGTCGTGCGGGCCTACACCGACAACCAGCTCGCGACCTACGGGTGGCTGAAGGGCCTCGGCGCGCAATTCAGCCCGGTTGTCGAAACAGCCTCCGGCCAGTCGGTGCCGCGCGTCCACACTATCGACCCGGCCGATCTCGTCCGGTTGCTCGCAGCCCGGGCCCGCTCGACCGGCAAGGTCGACATTCATCTCGATGCCGATGTCCGCCGGCTTCATCGCGATGCCGCGTCCGGACGCGTCGACGCGGTCTCCGTGCGGCACCATGACAACGAGACGACCATCGGCGCGCGTGCCGCAGTCATTCTCGCTTCGGGAGGATTTTGCCGGAGCCCGCAGTTGATGCATCGCTTCGCGCCGCAGTACGACGAGGCTATCTTCATCGGGGGCGACGGAAGCTCCGGCGACGGCCTGCGCATGGCATGGGCGCTCGGCGCCGATTTCCGCGACACCAGCTACATCAATGGAACGTTCGGCAAGCACCCGACCGATACGACCAACAACCACAGCTGTCAGGCGGTCTACAAAGGTGCGATTGCGGTCAACCAGGATGGCAAGCGCTTCGTGGACGAATCGATCTCGTACAAGCTGCTCGGCGCCGCATGCATGGCGCAGCCTTATCACACGACCTATCAGATTCTCGACCGCGACATATTCGAGAGCGGAGACGACCGCGTCCGCATTCTCGACTTCGGCCGGCGGCTGGAAGAAGGTCTGATGATCGAGGCTGCGAGCCTCGCGGATCTCGCGCGGGCAATCGAGATCGATCCGGTCGTGTTCGCCGACACCGTCGCGCGCTACAACCGGTACGTCGATGACGGGCGTGATCCGGACTTCGGGCGCGAGCACCTTGTCCACAAGCACGGAAAGATACGCCGCATCGAGCGGGCGCCTTTCTACGCATACCCGTCCACGGTTGCGGTGTTCGGCACCTATTGCGGCCTCTGCGTCGACGGCGAGATGCGGGTTAAGGACGTCTTTGGGGAAACGGTCGACGGACTGCTGGCGGCCGGCGAGGTGGTCGGCGGCCTTCACGGCGCGGCCTACATGACGGGATCGGCGCTCGGCAAGGCGGCGATCTTTGGCCGCATCGCCGCACGGACTGCGCACAATCGATGAATCTCGTCGTCCTGATTGCAGGCATCGCCGACCCGAAATTGCCGTTGTCCATGGCGCCCGACCGCCAGTCCCTGGAGGGCGAGCGCATCGCCAGCCCGTTCGATGAAGCGGCGATCGAAATCGCTCTCAGAATTCGCGATGCCGTGCCGTCCACCGCGCTGACGGTCGTTGTCGCGGGAGAGACCGGCAGTCAGGGACTTATCCGCAAGTTCGCGGCATTTCGGCCGGACCGCATCGTCCACCTCGATATGGAGGTCCCGTGCTGGAGTGCGCGGCAAACGGCAAGGCATCTGGCCGCGGCTGTGGCCGGCGTTGCGTTCGATGCCGTCTTGCTCGGCCGGGAGTTCGGTGACGCCGACGATGGTGCGGTGCCGCCGGCTCTCGCGGAAGAACTTGGCCGGCCTTATTTCGGTCTCTGTCAGGGCGTGCGCACGACGGATGGCGTGGTTCTCTTTCGTGAGATCGATCGATTCGAGGAATCGATTGCGGTCGACAGTCCGATTGTGGCCAGCGTCACGAACGATCGGGGAAACCGGCTGCGCCATCCCCTGATGAAGAACATCATGATGGCGCGGACAGCGCCATTCGATGCGGTCGCTTCGCCGGTTGACTGGCTGCCCGGCGTTCGAAGCATATCGGTCACCCCCGTCGAGCCGCAGCGGCGTGCTGCCGCCCGCCGCATTCTTGCCGGCCCGATGGAGACACAGATCGCGGAGTTAGCGGCTTTCCTGCGGGCAGGGGAGCCGAAGACGTGAGCGTCGACCCGCAGCGCCCGGCGCACCGGATCATTGCGATGATCGCGCGGACCGGCACCCAGCCGGACGATGTCGGCTCCGTCGTTCGGATTGCCGCTGCGGTGGCCGCACCGACGGGTGCGACGGTCGAGGCGCTGGTTCTGGGTGCGGCGACAGAGGAAGATGCGCGCCAGGCGGCACTGGCCGGCGCGACCGATGTCCGGTTCGCCCAGCATCCCGATCTCACGGATGAAGCGGCCCGCGACCCTTTGGTTTCAGCGTTTGCGCTGGCGCTGGCTCATCCGGACATGACGGGGGATGGGCGACCCGCGCTTTGTCTGTTTGCGGCGACCCCCGCCGGCGAAGAAATGGCAGCGCGGCTTGCCGTGCGGCTGAATGGAGCGGCGCTCGGCCGCTGCACCGATGTTACTTTGCTTCCCGATGGATTGATCGCAACGAGCGCGGTTTGCGGCGGTCGCGCGCGCCTGACCACATCTTATGACCCTGTCTGGTGTTTTGGCGCGATGCGAACGACCGCTGGACAAGTTCCGGCAGAGGTTGCGGGCGTTCCCTCGCGTCCTCCCACGATCCTCCGGCTCGACGGCTCGCTTCCCGAGAGCGTCTCGCGTATCCGCAGAACCCTGTCCGACGCTCACGATACGCCGCTGGAGCACGCACGTATCGTCGTGTCGGGAGGCCGCGGGATCGGCGGCACGGAGGGATTCGCGTTGCTGCGCGAACTGTCGGAAATCCTTGGCGCAGCACTGGGCGGCAGCCTTCCGACCGTGGACGCCGGCTGGATTCCGGTTGCGCGCCAGATCGGTCAATCGGGGAAATTCGTCACGCCCGAGATCTATCTGGCGGTCGCGGTATCCGGCACGCTGCAGCATCTGGCTGGCATCGGTCCGGCCGCGCGCATTGCCGCCATCAATTCGGACGCCGAGGCGGATATTTTCCGGTTCGCGGAGATCGGGATCGTTGGCGACTGGCGGGTCGTGGTGCCGGCGCTGGTGACCGAGTTGAAGCGTCAAACCAAAGCGGTGCCGTCTTGAGGCTGGCGCCGGAGAGTTCGACGTCCGGAGAAGCTGCGACGCCCGTCCGTTACCGGCTCGCGCGCCGCTTTGCCGAGCTCCGCGTCCGCGTATCCGGTTTCGGCTTTGCGGCGGCCGGGGGCGGGACGGCATTCCTGGCGGCGCGCTCCTCGATGAGCGCGCGCGCGTTCCGGATGTGCTGCCGCATGGCCGCCTCGGCCTTGTCGGGATCGCGCGACGCAAGCGCCGCGATGATCTGCTGATGTTCCTGAAAGGCGCGCTCGGCGCGTCCGTTCAGCGTGCTCGACTTGTAACGATAGACCCGCAGAAGATCGTAAAGATCGCCGCACAGCATGTCGATGATGCGCTTGTTGCGGCTGGCCTTGATGATGATGAAGTGGAAATCGAAGTCCTTCGATTCCTGATAGTACCCGGTGCCCTCGCGGACGGCCTTCTGGTTGCCGTGCTTGTCGAGGAGCTTCTCCAGCGCATTGATCTCCGCATCGGTCATCCGCTCGGCTGCGAAGCGGGTGGCGATGCCTTCCAGAGCCTCGCGCACGACGAGGAGATCGATGAGGTCGGTGTCGGACAGTTTGGCGACGCGCGGGCCGATGTTCGGCGTCCGCTCGACCAGCCGGCGGCCTTCGAGCTGGCTGATCGCCTCGCGCAGCGGCCCGCGGCTGACACCCAGGAGCCGGGCGAGACCCTGCTCGCTAAGCTTCGTTCCGGGCGTCAGTTCACCTTCGAAGATCGCCGTCTCAAGCTTCTGGACGATCGTGCCGACGAGCGAGCGCGGCTCGACAGGTATGAGGACGGAATTCGCCTTCATTCGCCGAATTGATCCTGTGTGTCTGACCTGCACAAATCCCGGCAGGTCGCGAGGAAATGACGGCTCCGCGCCGTCGCCGAAGAAGCACCCAGCGATAGCCGGCCGCCCTTTCTGACGCAAGCGGCCTTCCCGTGAGAGTGGCCCAATACCTCGATTATCGGGCCGGTCGCGCTACAAATAGTGTAGACAGTCGGCAGTTTGTCTGCGAACAATAAAACGTGCTCGCCATTCCGGTGGGGCGGCAACGATTGTCCGGCAAGGGGGCAAGTTTGGTGCAGCAGGCTTCGACGACCGCCCTTCTTCTTCTGGATCTGCAGAATGAAATGGTGGACCCCGCCGGCAAGATCGGCGCCGGCGGTCTGGCCCGCGTCGTCGCCGATCGCGGCGTCCTGGCGAACGCCGCGCGCGCTCTCGCCGGTGCGCGGATGCGCGGCGACGCCGTGGTTCATGTCCGGCTGGGCTTCCGCAAGGACTATGCGGATGCGTTGAGCGTCGCGCCACGAATCGCACGGCTCAAGGCGAGCGGCGCGGCAATCGTCGGCGAATGGGGAACCGAATTCCCGTCCGCGATCGCCCCCAGAGACGACGAACTCGTCGTCACCAAGCAGTGCGTCAATCCATTTTTCGGGACGGGCCTCCTCAACTGGCTGTCGCACAGGGGCATCCAGCATCTCGTCATCGGCGGCGTGGTCACCAACCTGGTCGTCGAGAGCACGGCGCGGGCCGCCGACGACGCCGGTTTTCTCGTCACCGTCCTGGAAGACTGCTGCGCCGCGCCG
>CAYOUO010000030.1:0-6752 GCA_964407155.1 uncultured Hyphomicrobiales bacterium
AAGCGGTCGCCGCGGCCGTCACGCACGTCGCCGGAACGAACGTCTTGCCGCTCGATGACGCCGCACGAGATCGCTGGCTGTCACGCGCCGAAGACATGGCGCGGGGCGGCCTCCGTGTACTGGCCTGCGCGATGAAGACGGCCACCGGGCCGGATGCCAGCCCGTTCGCCGGCCTTACCCTGGTCGGCTTCATCGGCCTGGAAGACCCGCCTCGCGCCGAGGTGCCCCGCGCCATCCGCGATTGCCACGCCGCAGGCATTCGGGTCGTCATGGTCACCGGCGACCACGCACATACCGCTCGCGGCATTGGCCGCGCCGTTGGCCTGGTCGGCGACAAGGCCCGCGTTGTGGAAGGAAATGGCGTTGCGGCCGCCATCGCCGGCGGCGCTGCAGGACTCCGCAGCATCGATATTTTCGCGCGCGTCAGTCCCGCCGAGAAGCTGGCTCTGGTCAAGGCCTGGCAGTCCGCCGGCGATGTCGTCGCGATGACCGGCGACGGCGTCAACGACGGCCCGGCGCTGCATCAGGCCGACATCGGCATCGCCATGGGGCTGCGCGGCACCGATGTCGCGCGCGAAGCCGCGGCGGTCGTGCTTCTGGATGACGCCTTCCCGACCATTGTCGGCGCCATCAGCGAGGGGCGCATCATCTTCGCCAATATCCGGCGCTTCGTCGCCTACCTGCTTTCCTGCAATTTCTCGGAAGTCATGGTGGTTGGCCTCGCCGTTCTGTCGGCGCTGCCGCTTCCGCTCTTGCCGCTCCAGATCCTCTATCTCAACCTCGTCACCGACGTTTTTCCCGCGTTTGCGCTGGCGATGGGCGAAGGCGAGGCGGGAATCCTCAGCCGGCCGCCGCGGGATCCGAAGGAGCCCATCCTCGGCTACGGTCAGTGGATCGCCATCCTGCTCCATGGGGTGGCGCTGACCGCCGGTACGTTCGCCGCGCTCGGGTGCGCGCGCCTGCTCGCCGTCGACGAGTCTCACACGGTGACCGTCACCTTCCTCACGCTGGCCTTCGCGCAACTGTGGCATGTCTTCGACATGCACAGCCGCCGTTCGAGTGTCTTCGTCAACGAAGTGACGCAGAACCGCTGGATATGGGCGGCGCTTGCTCTCTGCACGATGCTCCTGGTCGCCCCGATCCTCCTGCCGCCTTTTGCGGAACTGCTCGAACTCGTGCCGCCGACCCCGGTGATGTGGGCGATTGTCCTCAGCGGCAGCCTGATGCCGCTCGTCGTCACGCAGGCAGTCACGGTGCTGCTCAGGCGTTGACGTGAGCCCGGCTGCCGCGCTGCGGGGTGGAAACCCCCGGCGCGGCTCCCTACCATTGGGTCATGGACGCACGCCAGCCATCCCCTGCAACGCCGCTTCCCGTCGTCTCGACGATCATTCCCGCGCGCCTCGATCGCCTGCCGTGGACGCGCTTCCACACGCTGCTGGTGCTCGCCCTCGGCATCACATGGATTCTGGACGGGCTCGAGGTCACGCTCAAGGGCGCGATCAGCGGCGTGCTACAGGACCCCGAGACGCTCCACATGTCGAGCGCCGAGATCGGGCTGGTCGCGTCGTTCTATCTTCTCGGCGCGGTGCTCGGCGCCGTCGTCTTCGGCTACCTCACCGATCGCTTCGGCCGCAAGCGCCTCTTCTTCGTCACCCTCGGCATCTATCTCCTCGGGGTGCTGCTCACCGCGTTCTCGTGGAACCTGGCGAGCTTCATGCTCTTCCGCTTCATCACCGGCGCCGGCATCGGCGGCGAGTACGCCGCGATCAACTCCGCCATCGACGAACTCATCCCGGCGCGCCTGCGCGGCCGCATCGACATCTTCATCAACGGCTCGTACTGGGTCGGCGCCGCGGTCGGCTCGCTCGCCACCGTCCCGCTCCTCAACCCGCATCTCTTCCCGGTCGACGTCGGCTGGCGCCTCGGCTTCGGCATCGGCGCCGTGCTCGGCCTCGGCATCCTGCTCGTGCGCCGCTATGTGCCGGAGAGCCCGCGCTGGCTGGTCACGCACGGCTACGCCGCCGAGGCCGAAAGGATCGTCAGCGACATCGAACGCGAGGTCGCGACGCTCGCCGGCGAGCCACTGCCGCCGCTCGACGAGGCGCCCATCCTCATCCATCCGCACCGCCATTTCGGCTTTCGCGCCGTCTTCGACACGATGCTCCACCGCTATCCGCGGCGCGCCTTCTTCGCGCTCTGCCTGATGGTGTCACAGGCGTTTCTCTACAACGCGATCTTCTTTACCTACGCGCTTGTCCTCACCCGCTTCTATGCCGTCCCGGAGGGCGCGACGGGCCTCTATCTCCTGCCGTTCGCGATCGGCAATTTCGTCGGCGTGCTGGCGCTGGGCTCGCTGTTCGATACCGTCGGCCGCCGCCGCATGATCGGCGCCACCTACGCCATCTCGGCGATGCTCCTCGTCATCACCGGCGTGCTCTTTGCGGGCGGCAGCCTGACCGCCGTCACGCAGACCGCACTGTGGACCGCGATCTTTTTCTTCGCCTCGCCCGCCGCCAGCGCCGCCTACCTCACCGCCAGCGAAATCTTCCCGCTCGAGATCCGCGCGCTCGCCATCGCCGCGTTCTACGCCATCGGCACCGGCGTCGGCGGCGTGCTCGCGCCCTGGATATTCGGCGCGCTCATCGGCACCGGCTCCCCGGCCAACGTGCTCGGCGGCTATGTCTTCGCCGCCATCCTGATGCTGGGCGCCGCCGCCGTCGCCTTCTTCCTCGGCGTCAACGCCGAGCGCCGTTCGCTGGAAGACGTGGCGCGTCCGCTGTCCGTCAGCGAATGACCGCGGTTGCGAAACTGGCACGCTCAGGCAGATGATGGCAGAGTGCCGCTGCCCGCGACCCTCTGAACAGGCTGGCGAATGCCCGGCGACCCCTTCCGCATCCGCGATCACGTCGCGGCATTCGACGACATCGTCGCGGAGATCGTGCGCCGGAGCGCCGCGACAAGAGCCGGCATCCCGATGGTCGCCGATGTGCCTTATGGGCCAGGCGCCGCCGAGACGCTCGACCTGTTCTTCCCGCCCGGCGGGCGGCGCGCGCTGCCCGTTCACGTGTTCATCCACGGCGGCTACTGGCGGATGTTCTCGAAGCGCGACTACTCCTATGTCGCCGACACGATCACGCGCGCCGGCGCCATCGCCGTCATCGTCGATTACGCGCTGATGCCCGCCGTCAGGATGGCGGCGATCGTCGATCAGGTCCGCCGCGCCGCGCGCTGGATCAGGAACACCATCGCCGATCACGGCGGCGATACCGGCCGGCTGACAATCAGCGGTCACTCCGCCGGCGCCCATCTCGCCACGATGCTCTTCACCAATGATGGGGAGCCATCCGGCATCGGCGCTGCGCTCCTGCTCGGCGGCCTCTACGACCTGAAGCCGCTGCAGCGCTCGTTCCTCGCGGCCGAGATCGCGATCACCGACGAGGAGGTCGCCCGCTTCACGCCCCTCACCCACCGTCACGACAAGGCAGTCTCCGTGGCGATCGCCGTGGGCGCCGAAGAGACGCCGCCGTTCCACAGCCAGGCCGATGCCTTCGCCGGCCACTTGAAAGCGCAGGGCCTCGACGTCTCCCGGACTATTCTCACCGCCGCCGATCACATGAGCAGCGTTCGCGACCTCGGCATTCCCGGAACCGAAGCCGCCGATCTGCTGACGGAGATCATCCGGGCGTAGCGGATCAGCGCATGGCCTCCTTCGGCCGGTATCAGGACGCGGCTCGTCCTCTCCGAACGCTATCCGTCGAAGGAGGCGCTCGATCGCGCCATCGATGGCATGGAGGACGCGATGCCCGGGACGTTCGCGCGGCAGCTTCTCGTTGCCGTAGGCGCGAGCAAACGCTAATTCCGGACCTTCAGTATCTCGCCTGGAACCATGGAGGTGCAGCATGGAAATGGCATATCGCGGGCGGTGGCAGGCGGAGATTGCCGCGCTGCAGAAGATCCTGTCCGGCTTCGCCCTTGGAGAGGAACGCAAGTGGGGCAAGCCCTGCTACACGCTGGACGGAAAGAACGTCGTCATCATTCAGGGCTTCAAGGAATACTGCGCCCTCGGCTTCTTTCAGGGCGCGCTGCTGAAGGACCCGAAAAAGCTTCTGGTGCAGCTCGGGCAGGTTCAGGCGGCGCGGGTGATGAAGTTCACCAGCGTCAAGGAGATTGCGGCGAAGGCCGCCACCATCAGGGCTTATGTGCGTGAGGCCGTAGCGGCAGCGAAAGCGGGAAAGAAGGTCGAGACAAAGCCTCGCAAGCTTCCGTTGCCGGAAGAGCTGACGGAGAAGTTCCGCAGCGATCCGCGGTTCAAGCGGGCGTTCGAGGCGCTGACACCGGGCCGCCAGCGCGGATACCTGTTTCACTTCAACGGCGCCAAGCAATCAGCGACCCGCAGCTCGCGGATCGAGAAAGCGAAGCCCGCCATCTTCGCCGGCCGCGGCTTCCTGGAGCGGCGCTGACCTCGGCGCAAATGAACGTGGCCGGAACCGTCGCCCTCTGCCTATCCAGCAGTCACCGCTTCTCCCGCGAAAGCAGGAGTCCAGGGCTGCGGCGCAGCAAAATCTTGCGGTGTTGGGCAGCGGCAAACCCTGAATCGCCGCTTCCGCGGGGAAAGCGGAGAGTCGCTATGCCGCGTGCAATCTCTCCACCGTCATGAGCCGCGCGGGTTGCGGCCATCCACGGCTTTCTTTCGACGTAGAGCACGACTCAACCTCCTCCTTGAGGGGGGGTCGAAATCGCAGAGCGATTTCGGGAGGGGGATTGCTGACGAGGACATTTGCCGTTTGTCACCCGAAGCCGCGAAGCGCATGCCGCCGCGTCGTATGTGCGGTGGACTACGCCTGCGGCCGATGCACCTACGAAACACTCATCACCCGCATCTCTCTTGCCGATCGCGAGACCTGTTCAGGGCGGAATACGCGTCGCACCTACTCTCGCGTACTAGGCTTGCCGGGCACAAACGTGATGCTCACTGACCGAGCGCGAACGAAGCCCTCCAGGCCGAAGCTCGGCTCAAGTTCAATCTCCACATCCTCGGGCAGCGGATCCAGACTGAGAAATGGGCGCCGATCCGGTCGGACAGCGGCGCGGCGTAGAACAAGGCCATTTATCACGTTCTGCGGACTGAAGCCGTCGAGTTTCAGGTCCATCACGCTCTCAATGGCGAACGTGACAACCGCGTGTTTATCCAATTCAGACGTGCCGTCTCTGGAGATCCGGCCGGTACTGATCCAGCCGTGAATCTTCAAACTGCTCGCGCTTCTCCGTCGCAGATCGAGGGCCAGAATCTCTGCGTCGTGAAATGTAGGCACCTGTCCGAACCATCGAACGAGTTCCGCACCACCCGGCACCGTGTCGTAAATTGAACCCTCGGGGCTCATACTCATTGCAGCCCTCCCATTCGCTCTATGATTGCGGGTTTCCCCTCACTCCCACTCGATCGTGCCCGGCGGCTTCGAGGTCACGTCGTAGACGACGCGGTTGATGCCCTTCACCTCATTGATGATGCGCGTCGCGGCGCGACCCAGGAACCCCATGTCGAAGGGGAAGAAATCCGCCGTCATGCCATCGTTCGAGGTGACGGCGCGGAGCGCGCAGACGAAATCGTATGTCCGCATGTCGCCCATCACACCGACCGTCTTCACCGGCAGAAGCACCGCGAACGCCTGCCAGATCGCGTCGTAAAGTCCGGCCTTGCGAATCTCGTCGAGATAGATCGCGTCGGCCTTGCGCAGGATCGCGAGCTTGTCGCGCGTGATCTCGCCGGGCACGCGGATGGCGAGCCCCGGCCCGGGAAACGGATGGCGGCCAACGAAGAGCTCCGGCAGGCCGAGCTCGCGGCCGAGCGCGCGCACCTCGTCCTTGAACAGCTCGCGCAGGGGCTCGACCACCTTCATCTTCATGCGCTCGGGCAGACCGCCGACGTTGTGGTGCGATTTGATTGTCACCGATGGACCGCCGAGCGCCGAAACGCTCTCGATCACGTCCGGATAGAGCGTGCCCTGCGCCAGGAATTCGGCGCCGCCGATCCTCGATGCCTCGGCCTCGAAGGTCTCGACGAACAGCCGCCCGATGATCTTGCGCTTGTCTTCCGGATCGCTCTTGCCCGAAAGCGCCGCGAGGAACGTGTCGGCGGCGTTCACATGCACCAGCGGAATGTTGTAATGGCCACGGAACAGCGAGACCACCTCGTCGGCCTCGCCCGCGCGCATCAGGCCGTGATCGACGAACACGCAGGTGACCTGGTCGCCAATCGCCTCGTGCAGCAGGAGCGCGGCGACGGAAGAATCGACCCCGCCGGAAAGCCCGCAGATCACCCTGCCCTTGCCGACCTGCTGCCGGATGCGCTTCACCGCCTCGGCGCGGAAGGCTGCCATCGTCCAGTCGCCTTTCAGCCCGGCGACGCGGTGCACGAAATTGGACAAGAGCTTCGCGCCGTCCGGCGTGTGCACCACCTCGGGATGGAACTGGATGGCGTAGAGCTTGCGCTTCTCATCGGCGATCATCGCGAACGGCGCGCCCTCGGAGATGCCGGTCACTTCGAAGCCGTCGGGAATTTTGGTCACGCGGTCGCCGTGGCTCATCCACACCTGGTGCCGCTCGCCCGGCGTCCACACGCCGTCAAACAGCGCCGAGGCCTTCACCACCTCGACGAACGCGCGCCCGAACTCGCGATTGTGCTCGCTCTCCACCTTGCCGCCGAGCTGGTGCGCCATCGCCTGCTCGCCATAGCAGATGCCGAGCATCGGCAG
>CAYOUO010000031.1:0-5057 GCA_964407155.1 uncultured Hyphomicrobiales bacterium
TCTCGAGACGCGCCTCGGCAAGCCCTGGCGCTCGACTTACGGGATGCTCGATTCGCGCTTCGACGCCCGCGCCTTCGTCAACTATCTCTGCCCGGCGGAGTAGCCCACGTCGCGGGCAGTCGAGCGGTCTACAGCTTCGCCAGACGATCGAGAGCGCCCTGCAGGATGAAGGCGGCCGCCATCTTGTCCACGACCTCGTCGCGGCGTCTGCGGCTGGCATCGGCGGCGATCAGCGTGCGGGTGACGGCGGCGGTCGACAGCCGCTCGTCCCAGTAGACGATGGGAAGCGCGGTCAAGGCACGGAGATTGCGGGCGAAGGCGCGGGTCGCCTGCGCGCGTGGGCCCTCGCTGCCGTCCATGTTGAGCGGCAGCCCAAGCACGAACGCCGCGATCTCGTGCTTCGCCGCTTCGGCGAGCAGTGCCTTTGCATCGACCGAGAATTTCCGTCGCGCGATGGTGGCGAGCGGCGAGGCGATGCGGCGGCCGATGTCGGAGATGGCGAGCCCGATGGTCACCGTCCCGAGGTCGAGGCCCATCAGCGCCGCGCGCGCGGGAAGGAGGGCGGGAAGCGCCTCGATCGCGATTTCGGGCGAAGGCGAACGCGGGTTGCTCATGGTTCCGGAAAGATGGCGGCGCGCGCACGCGGCGCAAAGCCGGTGCGGCTGCTTGACCTCAGATTTTGCGCACTATTGTTACCGCGGCCGATCAAAACAAGCCCCAGGGGACAATGAACATGAAACTCACGTGGTTCGGGCACTCCGCTTTCCGTCTCGAGTACGCCGGTGCGGTCATCCTCATCGATCCGTTTCTCGCTAATCCGACGTTCAAGGGCGATGCGAAGGCGGCTTATGCCGGCGCCACGCACGTGGTGCTTACCCACGGGCATAGCGACCACATCGGTTCGACCGTCGAAATCTGCGCGGCGACGGGAGCGACACTGGTGGCCAACTTCGAGGTCTGCGGCTATCTCGGCAAGCAGGGCGTAAGCAAGGCTTCGCCGATGAATCACGGCGGTGAACTCGCTCTCGGCGCGTTTTCGGTAGCCTACGTGCCGGCGTGGCACTCCTCGGCGGCCGATGACGGAACCTATCTCGGCAATCCCGGGGGCATGGTCTTCACGGCGAAGGGCGAAAAGACGCTGCTCGCCATGGGCGACACCGGCATCTTCGAAGGCATGAAGCTGATCGGCGAAATCTACCAGCCGAAGATCGGCCTGGTGCCAATCGGCGACCGTTTCACCATGGGCGCGAAGCTCGCGGCGATCGCGTGCCGGCGCTTCTTCGAGTTCGAGACGGTGGTGCCCTGCCACTACGGCACCTTCCCGATGATCGACGCCACGGCCGACAAATTCATCGCCGAGATGGCCGGTGCGCGGGCCGAGGTTCTCGTCCCGGAGCGGGGCAAGGCAGTAACGCTGTAGAAAGGCGACGAGCGAATAGCGACAGGCGGATCGAGCGAGGCAGCGCGCTGCCCGCCAGTCCCCGTTCGCTATTTCCTCGATTTAGTGGCGGTACTGCTGGATGCGCGTGGTGCGCAGGCCGGCAAGGCCATGCTCGTCGATCGACTGCTGCCAGGAGAGGAATTCCTCCACGGTCAGCGTATAACGGGCACAGGCTTCCTCGAGGCTGAGCAGCCCGCCGCGGACGGCGGCGACCACCTCGGCCTTGCGGCGGATGACCCACCGCTTGGTATCGCGCGGCGGCAGGTCCGCAATTGTGAGCGGGCTGCCATCGGGGCCGATTACATACTTGACCCACGCACGCATCTGTTCGGTCATTTTACTCTCACACACAACCTGACCTAAGCCCGGCGAGAATAGATGCTGCGCCTTAAAATTCGCCTAAGCCGAGGCAAAGAAAGCGCTAATATCTCGCCCCAGATTTATTAGGTTTTCTGCCGGTCTGGACGGCCGGAACGGCGCCTCCGCCGCGGTTTGCAGGATTCCGGCGGGCGGATTCTAGACCGACTGGCGGTCGACCAGCGGCCCTTCTTCCTTGATCTGCGGCGGCCGCCGCGAGGGGCGGGCGGCAAGGTCGATCAGGATGTCGACGGCGGTCGAGCCCATCTCGAAATGGGGCAGCACGACCGTGGTCAGCGGCGGGTGCATGTAGCTCGCCGTCTCGCGGTCGTCGTAGCCGACGACAGCAACGTCGCCGGGGACCGACAGGCCGAGCTCGCGCAGCGCGTCGTAGCAGCCGACCGCCATCAGGTCGTTGGCGCAGAAGATGGCGGTGGGCGGAGCGGGGAGCGCCATCAGCGCGCGCGTCAGGCGGTAGCCCGACGACGGCTCCCAGTTGCCATCGCACACCAGTTCCGGATGGAACGGCAGATCGGCGGCCGCCAGCGCCTGGCGATAGCCCTTCAGGCGGTCGCGCGAGGCATCCATCCATGGCTCGCCGTTGATGTAGGCGATGCGGCGGTGACCGGCACGGATCAGACGCTCGGTTGCGGTTCGCCCGCCGGCGACTTCCGCCGGCACGACCGACGCCAGCGAGCGGTCGGCGACGTAGCAGTTCAACAGAACCGTCGGGCGGTCGTAAAAGGTTTCGTCGGGCGCGATCGCAACGGTGTGGATCTTGCCGTAGATCAGGCCGAGCAGCGGCTGCGCCAGCATCTTCTCCATCATGACGCGCTCCATCTCCGCGTCGCCGCGCGTGACGGCGACGCTGATGGTGAGGCCGCTCGCCCACGCGCGCTCGCGAGCGCCGTCGAGAGCAAGCGCCATCCATGGATCGGTCGACATCTCGTCCACCACGAAGCCGATGGTGGTCGTCTCGACAGCCGTCAGGATGCGCGCGTTGCGGTGGGCCAGGCGATACCTCAGCCGGCTCGCCGCGGCGATCACCCGCTGCCGCGTTTCGGACGCGAGACGCGCCTCCGGCACCTCGTTCAGGATGAGTGACACGGTCGTCTGCGACACGCCCGCCTCCAGGGCAACGTCGGTCATCGTGGGGCGCTGTGCACGGCGCGGCGGACGCCTGACGGCAGTCTTGCGCCCGGATCGGTTGGGTGAAGTCGGCATCGCGCTTCTCTATGCTAATATATTTGCAAACATTACCTAAAGCGGCAAGTCAATGTAATAACTCGTGTTTTCGCAATCAATTTATAATATCATTGACTTGCGCCAGATGGAGTGAAACAGTTCGGAACGTAACGGCTGGGAGTCGGGAGGCGTAGCCATCGAGAGGCGCCGCAGACCGGATGCCGTCACGCGACATCGCGACGTCTGAGTACGTCATAAAAGAAAGTGGAGGAACCTCATGAAGCGTTTGTTGTTTGCGAGCGTATCGCTCGCAATCGGTCTGGCCGTGTCCGGGGCACACGCCGCCGACAAGAAAATTCTCGCCTTCGTGACCAACGGCTCGTCCGACTTCTGGAAGGCCGCAGCCGCCGGCGTGCAAAAGGCGCAGGCCGAACTGCCCGACTACGATCTGCAGTTCAAGTGGACCGATCCGGCGACGGCGGCCACCCAGACGCAGGAGCTGAACGACCTCGTCTCGGCCGGCGCCGCGGGCATCATGATCAGCGCCGTCGACCCGAAGACGGAGAGCTCCACGCTCGCCGGCATCGCGAAGCAGACCCTGCTGCTCACCACCGACTCCGATGCCAAGGACTCCGGCCGCGTCGCCTACATCGGCTCGTCCAACGTGCTGGCCGGCAATCAGGTCGGCGAGATTCTCAAGAAGGCGATGCCGAACGGCGGCAAGTGCATGGCCTTCGTCGGTCTGCCCGGTGCCGATAACGCCAAGGAGCGCATCCAGGGCATCAACGACGTGATCAAGGATACCAAGATCACCATCGTCGACGTGCGCGCCGACAACATCGACCTGCCGACCGCCAAGCGCAACGTCGAGGATACGCTGACCGCGCATCCGGACGTGAACTGCATGCTCGGCATCTATTCGTACAACATCCCGGAGATCTACCAGGCGCTCAAGGAAGCGAACATGCTGGGCAAGGTCACGGTCACCGGCTTTGACGATGATCCGGTGACGCTGGGTGGCGTCAAGGAAGGCACGGTCGCCGGCACCGTCGTCCAGCAGCCGTTCGAGTGGGGCTATCAGGGCATGAAGCTGATGGCCGACATCCTGAAGGGCGACAAGTCGAAGATCCCGGCCGACACGCTGGTGATCGTTCCGACCAAGGTCGTCGATCAGTCGAACGTCGACCAGTACTCGAAGGACCTCGCCGCAATGCAGGCTTCGGTGAAGAAGTAGCCCTCTTATCTCCCCGGGCTGCGCGTCGGCGGTCAGACCGCCGACGCGCCTTCATTTCGGCACGGCACTGCCGCGCCGCGTGCCGCAGAATGGCGGTCGTGATAAACCTTGCCGATGACTGAGCCTTACCTACAGCTCGTTGGAATCACCAAGCGCTATCCCGGCGTGCAGGCGCTGAGCGACGTCAGCTTCGATGTCGCCGAGGGGGAAATCGTCGGGTTGATCGGCGAAAACGGTGCCGGCAAATCCACGCTGATGAAGGTGCTCGGCGGCGTCATCGAGCCGTCGGCCGGCGTCATACGCATCGCCGGCGTCGAGCGCCGGGCGCTCACCGTCAACGACGCGATCGCGGCGGGCATCGCGTTCGTCCACCAGGAACTCAACCTCTTCGACAATCTCGACGTCGCCGCCAATGTCTTCATTGGCCGCGAGCCGCTGACCGGCGGGCCGCTGAAGCTGATCGACCGGCGCCGGCTGCACGATCAGGTCCGCCCGCTGCTGCAGCGGCTGGGCTGCGATTTCGGGCCGGAGACGCCGCTGGTGGCGCTGTCGCTGGCGCAGCGGCAACTGGTGGAGATCGCCAAGGCGCTGTCGCTGGATGCGCGCGTCGTGATCATGGACGAGCCGACATCGAGCCTCACCATCTCCGAGACCCGTCGCCTGCTCGGCGTCGTCCGCGATCTCAAGGCGAGCGGTGTGACCGTGGTTTTCATCTCGCACCGGCTGCGCGAGATCGAGGAGAGCGCCGACCGCGTCGTCGTGCTGCGCGACGGGCGCGTCGCCGGGCGTCTCGATCGCGCCGAGATCAAGCACGACGCGATGATCCGCCTGATGATCGGC
>CAYOUO010000032.1:0-5800 GCA_964407155.1 uncultured Hyphomicrobiales bacterium
TCCCGCGTCATCGTGCGGAACGCACCCGGCCTGAGCAGGCTGTGCTCTGCCGGCCGGACGATCGCCGGCTGCGATGGAAGCCAGAGCTTCGGAATATCGGCGTGGGACATGCGGGAAAACTGCCTTGCGCAACAGCAAGCGGATGCGGAAACGCCCTGGAAAACGCGCTCGGCGCGCGCTCACTGCATTGCTTTGACGCTCAGCGTCGAACCGATCTCGGAGATCGTGCAGATGCACTTGAACTTGTGGCCGCTGGTCGTATCGAAGCTGGCGCCGTCGTCGGCGCGCGCTGCGGCGTTCGCGGTGCGCGCACTGCGCGCCGTGACAAAAGGAATGCGCATGATGTCGCTGTCCTGTGAGGCATCGTGGCTGCCGTGCTAGGCTGCCACCATGCCGTCCGAAACTTTCCGCCGCATCGTCGTCGTCATCGCCGCGCTGATCGGCGCCGCCGGCGTCGCTGCCGCTGCCGGCGCCACGCATTCCGGCGACCAGGCCCTGCTCGGGCCGCTGGCGCTCGTCGCGCGCACCCATGCACCGGCGCTGCTCGCGCTCGCCGCTTACCAGCCGCCGCTCCGCTTCATGCCGGCGGCGACCGTCATCCTCGCACTCGGTGCGATCGTGTTCTCGGCCGACCTCGCAATGCGCCATTTCACTGGCGCCGCACTCTTCCCGATGGCCGCGCCCATCGGCGGCACCGCGCTCATCGCCGGCTGGCTGCTATTGGCTCTCGGCGCGGCAATCGGGCGCCGGTGATCCGCACCGCTTGACCGCGTCCGCGCGACCGCCTCATGTGGCGCCCATGAAAACGCGATTTCTCATTCTCGGCGCCGGCTTCGGCGGCCTCGAACTCAGCACCCTGCTCTCCGCCGAATTCGGCGCCGGCGCGGATGTCACGCTGATCGACAAGAGCGATGCCTTCATCTTCGGCTTCTCGAAGCTCGATGTCATGTTCGGTCGCGCGACGCTCGATGCCGTCCGCCTGCCCTACGATCGTTTCGTCAAACCCGGGGTCCGCCGCCTCCGCCAGACGATCCTCTCCATCGATCCCGAGCGCCGCGCGGTGGTCACTGACGGCGGCACGTTCGAGGCCGATTATCTCGTCGTCGCCCTCGGCGCCGATTACGACATCGCGGCCACGCCCGGTCTCGCCGAATCCGGCAGCGAGTTCTATTCCGTCGCCGGCGCCGAGCGCCTGCGCGGCATCCTTCCGACCGTCCGTTCCGGCAACATCGTCGTCGGCGTCTGCGCCGCACCTTTCAAGTGCCCGCCGGCGCCGAGCGAGGCTGTGCTCCTGCTGCACGATTTCCTCACCGAGCGGGGCGTCCGCGAGAATTGCCATCTTTCGATCGTCATTCCTTTCGGCCGTCCGGTGCCGCCTTCGCCGGAAACCTCCGACGCGCTCGTCACCGCTTTCGCCGAGCGCGGCATCAAGTGGGTGCCGCAGCGCCGCGTCAGCGCGCTCGACAGTGCCCGCAAGGTCGTCGTCCTCGACGACGGCAGCGAACTTCCGTGCGACCTCCTCATGGCCGTGCCCAGGCATCGCGCGCCTGCGGTGGTCGAGGCCGCCGGCCTCGCCGAGAACGGCTGGGTGCCGGTCGATCCCCGCACGCTCGCGACCAAATTCCCCAACGTCTATGCCGTCGGCGACATCGCCGCGACCGGCGCGCCCAAGGCCGGCGTCTTCGCCGAAGGGTCGGCGACGTCCGTCGCCGAGGCGCTCATCGCCGGCGTCCGCCAGAGCGGCACGGCGCGCCCGTATTCCGGTGCCGGCTCTTGCTACATCGAGTTCGGTGCCGGCCGCATCGGCCGTGTCGACGTCGATTTCTTTTCGGGTCCGTCGCCGACTGGCACCTACTATCCGCCGTCCGTCGCCCTCATGGCCGACAAGAAGGCGTTCGGCTCGAGCCGCCGCGCGCGCTGGTTCGGCCTCTAGCCGCCGCGCCCGCGAGCTACCACCGCTGCTCGACGTGCGGCGCGATGCGCCGCTGGTAAATCTCCGTCTGCGCGGCCATCGTCCTGTCGTCGATCGCCGGCAGCGCCGCCGCCGCGGCGTTCGCCTTCGCCTGGGCAGCGTTGCGCGCGCCGGGGATCACCGTGGTCACCGCCTCGTTCATCAGGATCCAGCGCAGCGCGAACTGCGCCATCGTCTCGCCGCTCCGCGCCAGCGGCCTCAGCTCGTCGACCGCCGCCAGTCCCTCGTCGAACGGCACGCCCGAAAACGTCTCGCCCTTGTCGAAGAACTTGCCCTCGCGGTTGAAGACGCGGTGGTCGTCGTCGCCGAATTTCGTGTCCTTCGTCATCTTGCCGGCGAGCATGCCGCTCGACAGCGGCACGCGCACGATCACCGCCACGCCCTTCCGCCGCGCCTCGCGGAAGAAGAGCTTCGCCGGCCGCTGGCGAAAGATGTTGTAGATGATCTGGACGCTGGCGACGCCCGGATACTCGATCGCCTTCAGCCCCTCCTCGACCTTCTCGACGCTGACGCCGTAGCGGCGGATCTTTCCTGCCGCGACGAGATCATCGAGCCGGCCGAAAATCTCCGGCATGTAGTAGACCTGCGTCGGCGGGCAGTGGAGCTGCACGAGATCGAGCGCCTCCGCCTGCAGATTCTTCAGGCTGCGGTCGGTCCAGGCCGCGAGATTCTCCTTCGTGTAGGTGTCCGCCGTGTTCTTGCCGCGCCGCCCACACTTGGTCGCCACGAACGGCCGCGGACCGCTCCGCGCCTTCAGCGCCTTGCCGATGATCGTCTCCGAGCGCCCATCGCCATAAACGTCCGCCGTGTCGATGAAGGTCACGCCCGCGTCGAGCGCCGCGTAAAGCGCGGCGACCGCGTCCGTCTCGTCGACCTCGCCCCAGCTCCCGCCGATCTGCCAGGCGCCGAAGCCGATTTCCGAAATCTCGCGCCCGAGCCGCGCCGCCTGCCGTGAATGCATGAACCCTCGCCCGCCTTCGCCTGATGCGGGGCACCCTAGAGCAATTTCAGGAAAAGTGGATTCCACTTTTCCGTCCGGAATTGCGGAAGGCAACGGAATCGCGCACCGCCGCGCCCGGCAAGTTCACATCCTCCTGACCTGCGGCTCGGCCGTATCGCCAAGCATCAGCGCGGTGAGCGCCCAGACCAGCGCGTCCACGCGGTCCGGCGAGCGGCCGCTGGACAATCCGTCGAGCCCGAAGTCGCACATCTCGTCCTCCATCTCCGGGAAGGTGCCGGCGTGGCGCACCCGCCCCTGCTCGTAGAGCGCCGAGACCGGTTCGGCGCGCAGCCATTTGCCGCGCGTCGCGCGCGCCTCGCGCACGGCGATCGCGCCGTTCACCTCGTGCAGCACCGCCATCACCATGTCGCCGCCCTGGTTCACCTCGGCGATCACCGCATCGGCGCCGTGCCGCGCATAGAGCTGCGCCACGCGCGCCGCCCACACCGCCGGCCGCGCCGCGCTCACCGTGCCGTCGGCGATCACGTAGCCCAGCCGGTCGCGCCCCACACCGGCGACGACGATGCCGCAGGTGCCGCTGCGGTGCGAACCGGGCGGATCGACCGCCACGACGATGCGCCGCATCTCGGGCAGGTGCGCCACGCGCGCCCGCTCGATCGTCTCGCGGCTCCACAGCGCGTCGCTGCGTTCCTCGATCATCTCGCCGTCGAGTTCCTGCCGGCCGAGCCGCGTGCCGGCGTAGCGCTTCACCACGCGCTCGAGAAATCCCTTCGCCAGGTGTCTCGCGTTATCCGCCGTGCGGGCGTGGCTCAGCGCCGTGCCGGCGTCGGTCATCAGTCGCCGGAGCAGCGGGATCGGCCGCGGCGTGGTAGTCACCACCTGCCGCGGGCGCGTCCCCAGTCGCAGCCCGAACTGCAGCATGTCCCATGTGTCTTCCGCGTGCCGCCATTTGCCGAGCTCGTCCGACCAGGCCGCCGCGAACTGCGGGCCGCGCAGGCTCTCCGGATCCTCCGACGAGAACGCCTGCGCCACCGCGCCATTCTTCCACTCGATGCGCCGCCGCGTCGGCAGCCACGTCGGCCGGTCGAAGCTCTCGTGCAGCGCGAGCAGCCCCGAGACGCCCTCGATCATCACCTCGCGCACGTCGGCATAGGTCTCGCCGACCAGCGCGATGCGCGCCACCGGCCGCTCCGCATAGGGCGGCAGGCCGAGCGCCATGCCGCGCACCCATTGCGCGCCGGCCCGCGTCTTGCCGGCGCCGCGGCCGCCGAGCAGAAGCCAGGTCAGCCAGTCGCCGGCTGGCGGAGTCTGGTCGGCGCGCGCCTCGAGCCGCCATTCCCTGTACATGATCTCGAGGTCACGGCCGGTCAGCAACGGCCAGAGGTCAGTCAGGCTCCTCCCCGCCCTCAGCCCAGCGAGCAATGCGCCGAGCCAGCTCGGCATTGAGTTTGTCACGATCGACGGGCTCCGCATCTTTCAGGTTTGCGCCGTCGTCCCGGTCGAGCGCCATCAGCGTTCCGAGTGTCTTGGCGAGCAGGCCAAGCGTGCGTACGTCCTTCTCGTCCACCGCGCTGTCGCTGCCGCCGATCTGCGCCTCCAGCGAGCGGAGCTGCCTCTCGCAGGCGCGATAAAGCCGCGCGTTGAGCAGCCCGCGCTTCTTCGCGATCGCCTCGGGGCCGGTCGCGACCTGCCAGCCGCGCGAGCCAAGCGCCGGCCCGGCGGGCGCGCCGGCCGGCCGCTGCCAGCCGTTCCGTATCTTCAGCTTCGACAGCGTGCGCCGCGCGATGCCGAGCTTCTTCTCGATCTCGGTGAGCGGCATCCGCGTCGTTTCGATGAGCTGGCGCGCTTCGGCCAGCGCCGCCGGATCGTGGCCGTTGGCGACCACCGCCGGCGGTGCGCCGCCCACCGGCGCCGTCCCGTTCACAAACTCGTCCATGTCGGAAAGCTCCCCCCGGAAAGCAGAGGAGAGAAAAACGTCCGGAGAAAAGGAAGCCACCGGCGCCATCAGCGCACCCCGCGCACATCCCGGGGGCGTGCACGCGATGCCGCTCGGAGGCGACGGAGGCTTTTCAGTTCAATGGGACGTCGTCAGGGAAGAACGCTGTGGTGGGAGGGGAACCGCCCAACGCCCACTTCTGCGACGTTAGCTGAAACCTACCGGAGCAGCGTCACGCTGTCAAGAATAAATTCCTAATTATATACTTGACAAAGCACAGCCAGATTCGTACCTTGGACGCAACAAGGGAATTTGGTCATGGCTCTGCCTCTCATTTTCACCGATGCCGACGCAGCCCGCGCCTATCTGGAAGGCCAGCGCTGGCCCAATGGTCCGTTCTGCCCCCATTGCGGCAACGCCGATCAGGAGACCATCAAGGCCCTTGCCGGTAAGGCGCATCGTGCCGGCGTCTACCAGTGCAACGCATGCCGCGAGCAGTTCACCGTCACCGTGGGCACGGTGTTCGAGCGCTCCAAAATCCCGCTCAACACGTGGCTCTATGCGACGCACCTGCTTTGCTCATCCAAGAAGGGCATGAGCAGCCACCAACTGCACCGCATGCTTGGCGTGACCTACAAGACGGCTTGGTTCATGACGCATCGCATTCGCGAGGCCATGAAACTTGACGACGATGCTGGCCCGATTGGCGGCGAAGGCAAGATTGTCGAGGCCGATGAGACCTATTTCGGCAAGCGCACGCCAAGCCCGACCGCAAAGCGCCGCTTCAAGAACTACACGAAGCGCAAGAAGCCTTTCGACAAGCGCGCCGTCGTGGCGCTGGTGGAGCGTGGCGGCGAGGTTCGTATGTTCCATGTCGAGAACGCGACCAAGGCCGATATTCGCGAGGCTCTCGTTCGCAACGTTGATCGCG
>CAYOUO010000033.1:0-2792 GCA_964407155.1 uncultured Hyphomicrobiales bacterium
GGACCCCGGCCTTCGCCGGGGTGACGGTGGCGAGTTGGCATCGCTTGGGAGAACGAATTTGTGCGCTCACGTTTCTCCCTCGTCATTCCGGCCTCCGGGTCCCGCCGCTGGCCGGCCGAACGGTGAACCCCAGCCGGAATCCAGAGTCATTCGCGACGCGCACCCATGACCCGCTCATTCCCGCGAAAGCGGGAATCCAGCCGACGATGAAGACGAACTGCGGCGCGAGAATGGGTGGCCGATCTGGCGACGCCTATGATCCATGCCCACCGATGCTTGGATCCCTGCTTTCGCAGGGATGAGCGGAACTGGATGGATGCTGCCAACCGCCTTCGGCGCCCTGCATCCGCGTTCTCCGTGAAGCTGCCTGTGCCCGCCAGCGATCACGAGCGTTTCACGGAACCGCGCGCTTCCCATGCGGTTCCCTGAGCGGGAAGTGATGCCGCAATTGAACGGCGGCCGCAGAAACGCATGCTACCCATCCGATGCCGCCGGGAAGGCGGTTCCTTCAACAACGGGAGAAGAGCACATGCGTACCGCGACACTGCTTGGTATGGCCGCGCTCATTGCCGCTGTCGCTGCTCCGGCCCTTGCCGACGATGCGATGAGTTCCGGGGGCGGCATGAGCGCCATGGGCGGGCAGATGATGATGGTCAAGAAAGGCGAGACCGTTGCCATCATGCCCGACGGGCGTATGGGCACGACGATGACGAGCGACAAAATGGGCAGCGACGAGATGATGAAGATGGCGAAGCCGCTCGATCACTGCATGATGTTCATGATGGGTCACGACGGCAAGATGTACGCCATCGATGCGATGGGCCACGCCGGCATCATGACCTGCGAGAAAATAGCGAAGTAACGCGCCGGAAACGGGAGCCGCCGGGCTGGCTCCCGGCGGTTCGCCGGCGGGCTTCTGTAACGCCGTGCCGGCCCGGGCTATCATCTGATTCCCGCACATTGCAGACGCCGGGTTTGGATGAAGCGCCTGATCCTTTACAGCGTGGTCTCGTTGCTCGTCGCGCTGGCGAGCCTCGCCAATATCGTTTCGCTGCGGCTGGAGAACCTGCTCCGCCCGGTCTGGACGCCGACACTGAACTTCGCCTTCGGCCTCGCCGCCGCGCTGGTGATCGTGCTCGCCGTACTTGCCGTCCTCAGCGCGCGCATTCCCCGCCCGGTGGCGCGCCGTCTCGCCTTCATCGCCGCGCTGGTGCTGGTCGTGGCGGCCGGCTTCATTCCCCGCGTGGTCGACATGCGGGAACAGATGGCGGCGAAAGCCGCGCAGCAGGCGAACGATGCCGATCTCGAGATGACCTTCCAGAGCGATCTCCTCGATCGCACCGACGACGTGGAGGACCGCATCAGCGCGCACAATCCGTACGCGCCTGCAGATGCGCTCGCGCTGCTGGAGTTCGCATCGTCGGCCGATCTTTCCTGGCAGGGGCTTCCCGACCATACGCCCGAGGCGTTCGCGCTGATCGAGCGTGCGATCGACGGCAAGGCGCTCGACCCCAACCTGCTCGTGCCCGGGCCGACACCGGACGTGCCGCCGGTCACGCTCACCGTCGCCTTCTATGACAAATGGATTCGCCCGGGTTCGCCGACCGCGATCCGCAAGCACGACTGGGACGTGCTGCAGATCCTCGTCGCCAAGGGTGCGGACCTGTCCTCGGCGGCGGCCGCACCGGTGCGCGCCGATCTCGCGAAGACCGTGGTCCTCGGCGGAGGGCGTTTCATCAGCCTGAAGTGAACGCCTATCCTTCGCGCCGGCCGGCGAAGCGCGCGGCGTCAGCGAGCGCGCTCGCCGCCTCGCCGAATGGCGCCAGCATCGCGACGGCGTGCTCCACGGTCGCGCGCAGCTCCGCGCGCGCCGCCGCGGCGCCGCTCAGTCCGACGAGCGTGGCCTTGCCGCGGCCGGCGTCTTTCGCCGTCGCCTTGCCGGCCTTCTCCGATGCGCCTTCGGCATCGATCAGATCGTCGGCGATCTGGAACACCAGCCCGAGCGCGGCACCGAAATCGGCAAGGCGCTCGCGCTGATCGGGGAGCGCTCGCCCCATGATGGCGCCCGCCTCGCAGGCATAGCGAAAAAGCGCGCCGGTCTTCATCGCCTGCAGCTGGCGGATTTCCTCCGCGGGCAGCGCCTGCTTCTCCGCGGCGATGTCGAGCATCTGGCCACCAGCCATGCCGCCGGCGCCGGCTGCTGCTGCGAGCCCCGTGGTCAGCGCCAGCCGCACCTCGGCATCGGGGTCGGTCGCCGGGTCGGCAAGCGTGGCGAACGCCAGGGTCTGCAGCGCGTCGCCGACGAGGATGGCAGTGGCCTCGTCGTAGGCCTGGTGCACCGTCGCGCGGCCGCGCCGGAGGTCATCGTCATCCATCGCCGGCAGATCGTCGTGGACGAGGCTGTAGCAATGGAGGCATTCCAGCGCCGCCGCCGCACGCGCGATCCCGGCGCCGGGCGCGCCGAATAACCGCGCCGATTCCATCAGCAGGAACGGGCGCAGCCGCTTCCCGGGCCCAAGCACGGCATACTGCATCGCCGCGCGCAGCTGCGCTGGCCACGGATATGGACCGCTGGTGTCGGCGAGCAACTGCGCCAGTGCCGTTTCGGTTGCCGCCTGTGCCGCTTTCAGCCTGCTCTGGAAATCGCTCGCCATCGGCTTCGCATGGGCCGAAAGCGCGCCTCGGTCAAGCAGCCGCGCCGTTGCGCTGCCGCCCCCGCCCGGCTATTCGGGCCGCGGCATGAGCAATGATCGGCAACGGGGCGCCCGGCATATCTGGGGGGTAGTGTGGCG
>CAYOUO010000034.1:0-4739 GCA_964407155.1 uncultured Hyphomicrobiales bacterium
GGCTCGTGAACGAGGATGAGGCCGCAGGCGTGGAGAACGGCGGCGAAGGCGAGGAAGGTTTCCAATGCAGCAACGGCGAGCGCGCGCAGGCCGTGCGGGCGATGACCGAGGATCGCAGCCGGGATTTTGGACAGGACCTGACCGGCGCCGCCGCCGAGGCCGGTGGACAGCGGCCAGGTCGCTGGCACGGGCAGCGCGGCGAGTGCGAGCGACGCGACGAGGATGGCGGCGATCCAGGCGATCGCCGTACGCCAGGAGAGGCGGCTTGGCCTGGCGAAGACCGCGCGCCAGGCCCAGACCACCGGCGGCAGGAGCACGACCGAGGCGGCGAGGCCGAAGAGCTGGGTCAGCAGATCGGCGATGACGGCGCCGGGGAAGCCCAGGATGTTGCGCGCGGCGTGGTCGGTGGCGTGGCTGAAACTCGGGTCGTCGACGGACCAGGTGGCCAGGCTCACCGCACATGCGGCGGCGAACGCCAGGACAGCGAGGCCGGTGATGGCGCTGATATTGCGCCGAATGAGGCCGGAGATGGTGCCGCTGCCGAGCGGCAGGGACATTTCACGATCAGAACGCACGTCGGCGGGTTCGCGGGTACGCATGAAAACCAGATCCCTCGGGAAACCTTCCGGCAACCCTAACGGGGGCTGGTAAAGCCGCCCTTAACCCTCGCGCTTTCCGCGCTCCTGTCAGTTCGGGACCGCCGACTGTCAGCGGGGCGAAAGGCGCTTCCTGCGATGCCGGCAACGGGTGGCGTTCGCGACCGGGCAGCAACAGTCGACAGGAGATAATGAATGCATAAACCTATCGGGACAGCGGCCGCGGCGCTTGCCGGGTTGCTGACACTCACCGCTGCCGGCAAGGCCAGCGCGGCGAGCGTCGTCAACGTCGGCCTCTGGGACAAGATGAACGGGGCGATGGCGACGGACCTCGCGTACGGCACGCCGAACCTCGATCTCTCGAAGGCGATGATGGGGATCAAGCTGTCAGAGGCGAGCGCGCCGACGGGCGTGATCAGCTTCAAGGTCACCAACGGCTCCAGGGACCTTGTCCACGAGATGGTGATTCTGAGGCTGGCACAGCCGGGCAAGCCACTGCCGTACGACGCCGGGCAGATGAAGGTCGACGAGAAGAAGTCCGGCTACAGGGGCGAAGTCGAAGACCTCGATCCCGGAAGATCCGGGGCGGTGACGCTGGCACTTCCTCCCGGGCAGTATCTCCTGATCTGCAACGAGACCGGCCATTTCGCCGCGGGCATGTGGGCGGCGCTCGACGTCACCAAGTAGCGGGCAAAAAGAAACCGGCCGGACATTGCTGCCCGGCCGGCTAGTCGAGACCTTCGGGAGGAAGGACGCTTACTGAACCACTTCGCCGTGGAGGTTGATGTCGAGACCCTCGACTTCGACTTCCTTGGAGACGCGCAGGCCGATCACCACGTCGATGATCTTCAGGATGATGAAGGTCACGATCGCGCAGTAGATGAAGGTGCCGAGCACGTCGTAGACCTGGATCAGCATCTGGCCGGGGTTGCCGTCGATCAGCCAGCCGTGGGCGGCGGAGTTGATGGCATTGGAGGCGAAGACGCCGGTGAGGAGGGCGCCGAGCGCGCCGCCGACGCCGTGGACGCCCCAGGCGTCGAGGGCGTCGTCGTAGCCGAACACCTTCTTCATGTGGACCGCGGAGAGATAGCAGACCACGCCGGCGACGATGCCGATGATGAGCGCGCCGACCGGGTTGACGAATCCCGAGGCCGGGGTGATGGCGACGAGGCCGGCGACCGCGCCCGAGATCATGCCGAGCACGCTCGGCTTCTTGGCGACGATCCACTCCGAGAACATCCAGCCGAGCGCGGCGGCGGCGGTGGCGATCTGCGTGGCCGCAGCCGCCATGCCGGCGTTGGGCGAGGCGGTGACCGCCGAACCGGCGTTGAACCCGAACCAGCCGACCCACAGCAGCGAGGCGCCGATGAGGGAAAGCACGAGGTTGTGCGGCGCCATGTTCTCGTGACCGAGGCCGATGCGCTTGCCGAGCACGAGGCAGGTGATGAGGCCCGCGGTGCCGGCGTTCAGGTGAACGACGGTGCCGCCGGCGTAGTCGAGCGCGCCCATGGCGCCCAGCCAGCCGCCGCCCCACACCCAGTGGGCGATGGGGCAGTAAACGAAGATGAGCCACAGGCCCATGAACCACAGGAAGGCGGAGAACTTCATGCGATCGGCGAGCGAGCCGGCAATCAGCGCCGGGGTGATGATCGCGAAGGTCATCTGGAAGAACATGTAGACCGACTCGGGAATGGTCGGCGCCAGCGAGGTGGTGGAGGCGAGGCCCATCGGAGCGAGCAGGAAGTAGTGGAACGAGCCGAAGTAGTTGTTCAGGCCGGCGTTGTCGTTGGTGGTGAAGGCGAGCGAGTAGCCGATGATCATCCACAGGACGGTGATGAGCGCGGTGGCAGCGAAGCTCTGCGCCACGGTCGCCAGCACATTCTTCTTGCGCACCATGCCGCCGTAGAAGAGCGCGAGGCCCGGCACGGTCATCATCAGAACGAGCGCGCTTGAGGTTAGCATCCACGCGGTGTCGCCCGAATCCAGCTTGGGCGGCGCAGGCGTTGCCGGCACCGCGGCGGCGGCCGCGGTAGCCGGTGCGGCGGTATCCGCCAGCGCGGGTCCGGCAATGGCAATGGCGGCGCCCACGACGCCGAGCGCGCCAAGAGCGTAAAGGACTTTCTTCCGGTTCATCATCGACATTCTCCTGTCGGACCCCTCAATCCGAGAAGCGGGTTCACGACGCTTGGTGGAACGGTGAAATCAATCGGCATGCCGGTTGGCGCAGCGCCTACAGCGCGTCGCTGTCGGTCTCGCCCGTGCGGATGCGGACGGCGTGGTCGATCGAGTAGACGAAAATCTTGCCGTCACCGATCTGGCCGGTCTTGGCGGCGGCGGTGATCGCGTCGACGACCTTGTCGACCTGATCGGAAGGAACGCCGATCTCGATCTTGATCTTGGGCAGGAAACTGACCGCGTACTCCGTGCCGCGGTAGATTTCCGTGTGCCCCTTCTGCCGTCCGTAGCCCTTCACTTCCGTCACCGTCAGGCCTTGCACGCCGACGGCCGTGAGGGCGTCGCGCACCTCGTCCAGCTTGAACGGCTTTATGATAGCCATCACGATCTTCATGGCGCAGCTTCCCCGTTGTACGCCCGCCCGTTCGCGGCGCGAACGCACGAAGCCCGATTGGTTGCGGTCACGACCGCGGGCGTTGCCCGCGACCGGTGACCGCGCTTCCTGAAATCAAGGTCCGTGCCAACTTTGCAGGCTTGGGGCCAGCCTGCTGATTTGCCCGGCAAAATCGCACGAGCACGCATGGCTAATCGCGGTCAGGCCGCGGCTGTGATTAATTTTTGTGCAAATCTGGCGATTTGCCCAAGAAGGGATCAGCGCCGGCGGACGCGGATCAGCCCTTCCTGAGCGACGGAGGCGACAAGGGCGCCTTCGCGGGTAAACAGGCTGCCACGCGTAAAGCCCCGGCCGCCGGAGCCCGACGGACTGTCCTGCGCATAGAGCAGCCATTCATCAGCGCGGAACGGCCGGTGAAACCACAAGGCGTGGTCGAGGCTCGCGACCTGAAGGTCGGGATCGAAGAGTATCCGCCCATGGGCGAACAGGGCGGTATCGAGCAGCGTCATGTCGGAGGCGTAAGCCAGAACGCAGCGATGGATTTCAGGGTCGTCGGGCAGGCGGCCGGTGGCGCGGATCCAGACGCGCTGCACCGGGTCGAGCGCATCGCGGGACAGGAAGTGCCTGACATCGGCCGGGCGCATTTCCAGCGGCCGTGGACGCTGCCAATAGCGGCGCATGCCCTCGGGCGCCTGGTCGAGGCCGGCGGCCAGAAGCTCCGCCTCACCGGGAAGTTCCTCGGGCGGCGGCACCTTCGGCATCGCGATCTGGTGCTCGAGGCCCTGCTCCTCGGCGTTGAAGGAAGCGGACAGGGCGAAGATGGCGGCGCCGTGCTGGATGGCGACGACGCGGCGGGTCGAGAAGGTGCCGCCGTCGCGCATGCGCTCGACCTGATAGACGATCGGAATCTCCGGGTCGCCGGGGCGCATGAAATAGGCGTGGAGCGAATGAGCCGGCCGGCCGGCGGCAACCGTGCGGCCGGCGGCGACCAGCGCCTGGCCGATCACCTGACCGCCGAACACACGCTGCCAGCCGACCTGGGGCGAGAGGCCGCGGAACAGGTTCTCCTCAAGCTGCTCGAGTTCGAGGAGCGCGATGAGGTTTTCGACGGGATCGATCATGGGGCAATGTCATAGCATGCGGACGACAGAGGCACAGTAAAGGGCGCCCGGGTTCGCCTCCTTCACCATGCCTCGCATGGTCCCCCGCCTCCGCTGCGCGGAGGAGAATCACAATCGCTCGGGCTGTCGGGACCATCTCTGGTCGCCACGACAAGGGCGCGGATTCTGGGCTAACATCGCGGTCATGCAGGAACGGACCGACGTCATCATCGCCGGAGGCGGGCAGATCGGGCTGGCGCTGGCGCTGGCGCTCAAGCGTGCGGAGCCGGCCATCGGCGTCACCGTAATCGATGCGGCGCCGGCCGAAGCGCGGGCCCGCGCGGGCCGCGCCTCCACCATCGTCGCCGGTGGTCAGCGGATGCTGGCCGCGCTCGGCGTCTGGGATGAAAGCGCGGGAGCGGCGGAACGAGTCACCGCGATGGAAAGCACCGACAGCCGCACCGGCGACGCGGC
>CAYOUO010000035.1:0-2946 GCA_964407155.1 uncultured Hyphomicrobiales bacterium
GAGGCCGCCATGCTTGGCCAGCCGATCTCCATGCTGATCCCCGAGGTCATCGGCTTCCGCATCACCGGCAAGCTGAAAGAGGGCGTCACCGCCACCGACCTCGTGCTCACCGTCACCGAGATGCTGCGCAAGAAGGGCGTGGTGAACAAGTTCGTCGAGTTCTACGGCGCTGGCCTGTCGCACCTCTCGCTGGAGGACAAGGCGACCATCGCCAACATGGCGCCGGAGTACGGCGCCACCTGCGGCTTCTTCCCGATCGACAAGGACACCATCGCCTATCTCACCGCCACTGGCCGCGATCCGGCGCGCATCGCGCTGGTCGAAGCCTATGCGAAGGCGCAGGGTCTCTTCCGCACCGACGACACGCCCGATCCCGTGTTCACCGATACGCTCACCCTCGACCTCGACACGGTGGTGCCGTCGCTCGCCGGGCCGAAGCGCCCGCAGGACCGCGTCGCGCTGGCGGCCGCCGACACCTCCTTCGACGCCGCGCTCGCCAAGATCCGCGACATCGACATTTCCGACCGCGCCTCCGACATGGACGAGGAAGGCGGCGGCTCGGTGCCGCAACTGCACAAGACGGCGCCGGTCGCCGGTAAGGACTACAAGCTTTCCGACGGCGACGTTGTGATCGCCGCGATCACGTCGTGCACCAACACCTCGAACCCGAGCGTGCTCATCGCCGCCGGCCTGCTCGCCCGCAATGCGCGCGCCCGGGGCCTGACCGCCAAGCCGTGGGTAAAGACCTCGCTCGCTCCCGGCTCGCAGGTCGTGACCGACTATCTGGCGCGGGCCGGCCTGCAGGGCGACCTCGACGCGCTCGGCTTCAATCTCGTCGGCTACGGCTGCACCACCTGCATCGGCAACTCCGGTCCGCTGCCGGAGGAAATCTCCGAGGCGGTTGGCACGCAGGATCTCGTCGTCGCCTCCGTGCTGTCGGGCAATCGTAATTTCGAGGGCCGCGTCAATCCCGATACGCGCGCCAACTATCTCGCCTCGCCGCCGCTGGTCGTTGCCTATGCGCTGACCGGCACCATGCGCCAGAACCTGACCACCGCTCCGCTCGGCACCGACAAATCGGGCGCGACGGTGATGCTGAAGGACATCTGGCCGTCGTCGAGCGAGATCGCGAGCCTCATCCGCTCGACCATCACCGTCGACATGTTCCGCACGCGCTACGGCGACGTGTTCAAGGGCGATACGCGCTGGCAGGGCATCAAGGTGAGCGGCGGCCAGACCTATGCCTGGTCGAGCGGCTCGACCTACGTGCAGAACCCGCCCTACTTCACCGGCATGACCATGACGCCGGCGCCGATCGAGGACATCGTCGATGCGCGCATCCTCGGCCTGTTCGGCGATTCGATCACCACCGACCACATCTCGCCGGCCGGTTCGATCAAGCGCGACGGCCCCGCCGGCCACTACCTGATGGAGCATCAGGTGCGGCCCGCCGACTTCAACTCCTACGGCTCGCGCCGCGGCAACCACGAAGTGATGATGCGTGGCACCTTCGCCAACATCCGTATCAAGAACGCGATGGTTCCCGGCGTCGAGGGCGGCGTGACCATCTACGTTCCGTCCGGCGAGCAGATGTCGATCTACGACGCCGCGATGCTCTACGAGGCCGACAGGACGCCGCTCGTCATCTTCGCCGGCCGCGAATACGGCACCGGCTCCTCGCGCGACTGGGCGGCGAAGGGCACCAAGCTGCTCGGCGTGCGTGCCGTCATTGCCGAGAGCTTCGAGCGCATTCACCGCTCGAACCTCGTCGGCATGGGCGTCGTGCCGCTGACGCTGCCGGAAGGCACGACGTGGCAATCGCTCGGCCTGACCGGCAAGGAGAAGGTCACCATCCGCGGTCTCACCGGCAATCTCACGCCGCGCCAGACCCTGACCGCGGAGATCACGAGCGTGGACGGCGCGGTGAAAAAGATCGACCTGACCTGCCGCATCGATACGCTGGACGAGCTCGAGTATTTCCGTCACGGCGGCATCCTGCCCTACGTGCTGCGCAACCTCGCGGCATCGTAGACAACGCCGCGCCCGGGATTTCACCCGAACGTGACTCGTACGTGAGGAGCCGCCGGCCTTAGGTGAGGCTCTCGCAAACGGGATCGGAGTGGAAAGCGTTGTCCGCGGGTTACTCGGCGCTCGTCGCCCTCGCACCGGTACTGGCGTTCGCCGCCGGGCCGGCTCCGGCCTCGGCCGAGGTGAAGTCGGTCATCGAGCTATTCACCAGCCAGGGATGTTCCTCCTGTCCCTCGGCGGATCGTCTGCTCGGCGAATACGCGTCGCGGCCGGACGTGCTCGCGCTTTCGTATAACGTCGACTACTGGGACTACCTCGGCTGGAAGGACACGCTGGCCAGCGCCGACAACTCGCAGCGCCAGCGCGACTATTCCGCCGGCCGCGGCGACGGCGGCGATGTGTATACGCCGCAGGCCATCGTCGACGGGCGCACCGACGTCGTCGGCTCGAGCCGCGACGCGATCGATGCCGCGCTGAGCACCGGCGCCAATCGCCTGACGGTGCCGATCACGCTCGCGACCTCCGACGACATGGTGACGGTCAATGTCGGACCGGCGCCGGCGGGAACGCCGCACGCCACGTTGTGGCTGGTGATGTATACGCGCAGCGTAACCGTGCCGGTCGGCCGCGGCGAGAACTCCGGCAAGACGCTGACCTACATCGATGTGGTGCGCAAGCTCCGCCCGGTCGCCATGTGGACGGGCGCGGCGATGTCGGTGAACCTCGCGCGAAGCGAAATGAGCCACAACGCCGCCGACCATTGCGCCGTTCTGCTCCAGACCGAGGTAAAGGATGGCCGTCCGGGTCCGATCATCGGCGCCGCGGCGATCGATTCCGGCGCATAGCCGGCGTCGGAAAAATATACCCGCCGATAACCTTTTTCCGGCGAAATGAACCCAGCCCAGCCGGCTGATTCGT
>CAYOUO010000036.1:0-10776 GCA_964407155.1 uncultured Hyphomicrobiales bacterium
GTGCTGCGCGAGGTCTTCGAGATCGTCGTCCGACATGGCGCCGACCGACTCCTTGCCGACCGCCTCGAACACGTCCTGCACGGTCACGGGCTTGCCCTTGAAGGTGCCGGGCAGGATCGAGCCGCCGTAGATGAACACCGACGGTACGTTGAGCCGCACCATCGCCATCATCATGCCGGGCAGCGACTTGTCGCAGCCAGCCATGCCGACCAGCGCGTCGTAGCCGTGGCCACGGATGGTCAGTTCGACGGAGTCGGCGATCACCTCGCGCGACGGCAGCGACGATTTCATGCCCTCGTGCCCCATGGCGATGCCATCGGTCACCGTGATGGTGCAGAACTCGCGCGGCGTGCCGTTGGCGGCGGCGACACCTTTCTTCACCGCCTGCGCCTGGCGCATCAGCGAGATGTTGCAGGGCGCCGCCTCGTTCCAGCAGGTCGCCACGCCCACGAACGGCTGGTGGATCTGCTGCGCGGAGAGGCCCATCGCGTAGTAGTACGAGCGATGCGGCGCGTGCTCGGGACCCTCGGTCACGTGCCGGCTCGGCAGCTTCCGCTTGTCGATGACGCGCGCTTCCATGTCTCCTCGTCAGGCCTCCAAAGCTTTGAGCCGGCACTTCCAGCCGGACCACCGCCTTGCCCCGGCATCGACACAAGCCAGTCCCTCGCCCGCCAAGGCGCTCGACCGTCCCCGTCGCTACCAGGCTGGCTTGCCCCCCTTTGGCAGGTCGCCTGATGCCCTCACGTTCTGTCCCAGTTTATGGCTGAAAGGCGGCAACAGCCCCTTGATAACGTTGAGAGGTTAACTTCTCGCAACACTGTGGCGGGCTGGACACATGCCCCGGCACAGGCCTGACGGTACGATCCCTGCCGATTCTGCCGGCCCGCGGCCGGCCGGCGGACAATCGTGGCGACACCGGCCCGCGGGAGAATTTCAATGGAAGGCAGCCTGCCCCAACGCTTCATGCTGACCGCCGCCATCCTGGCGGTCATCGGCATGTGCCTCGGCATCTGGATGGGCACCCGCGAAGATTTCACCTTCGCGCCCGTCCACGCCCACATCAATCTGGTCGGCTGGGCGTCGATGTTCCTGTTCGGGCTCTGGTACAAGCTCCATCCCGCCGTCGCCGGCCGGGGCATCGCGCACATCCACTACTGGGTCGCACTGGTCGGCGTCGTCTGTCTCGCGATCGGCATCTTCGGTTCGCTGCTGCCGAATGCGGCGCTGTTCAAGGTCGTCATCCCGGGCTCGCTGTTGACGCTCGTGTCCATGCTGATCTTTGTCTGGAACGTCGCCCGCAACCGCTAGGCGCCATTCCGGATCGGGCGGCGGCCTAGCGCTGTCCGAAGAGCACCTTCGCCTGATCCTCGCGCGAAACTTCCGGCGCGGGCGGCGGCTTCAGCGCCATGCCGCGCTGGACCGCCGGCCGCGCTTCGACGCGCTCCAGCCAGGCCGCGAAATCCGGAAATTCCGCGATGTCGATCTCGCGGCCCTTCCAGCCGCGCGTCCAGCTGAACAATGCCATGTCGGCGATCGAATAATCGCCGGCAACGTACTTGCGCCCCTTCAGGCGCTGATCGAGCACGCGATAGAGGCGATGGACCTCGTCGCCGTAGCGCTTGATGGCGTACGGCAGCTTCTCCGGAGCATAGCTGTTGAAGTGGTTGAACTGGCCGAACATCGGCCCGATGCCGCCCATCTGCCACATCAGCCACTCGTTGACGGCGACCCGCTCGCGCGGATTGCGCCAATAGAAACGGCCGAACTTCTCGGCGAGGTAAATCAGGATCGCGCCCGACTCGAAGACGGAGATCGGCTTTCCGTCAGGCCCTTCCGGATCGACGATCGCCGGAATCCGGTTGTTGGGCGAGATCCGCAGGAATTCCGGCGAGAATTGATCGCCCCTGCCGATGTTGATGAAGTGCGTGGTGTAGGGAACGCCAAACTCTTCGACGGCAACGGATGCCTTCTGCCCGTTGGGGGTGGGCCAGAAATAAAGATCGATCGGCGCGTTCTGCTTTGCCGGCATGGATGGTCTCGGTCTGGATTGCTGCGGATGAACGCACCGTATCTGGAGCCGTCGCCGCGCCCGGCAAGACCATCGTCCGTCGACCGGAAAGAAGTAGGCAAATCGGCGGAGGCGCGCTAACTCCGGGCTCCGCGGCGGTGCCAGACCGCCGCTCCGATTCGTCCTTTTTGTCCCGAGACCATGCCGAAGAAGCCTGCGAAATCCCGCCCTGCAACTGCCCGCGCCCCGAAAAAGACCAGCCGCGCCAGCGACGATCTTTTTGACGCCACCGAGGAGAGTATCCGCAGGCTCAAGGTCGTGGCCGAAGCGGCAAGGCGGGAGCGCGCGACGCCCGCGAAAAAGGCCGTCGGCGACGACAGCTATTCGGCGGCCGACATCGAGGTGCTGGAGGGCCTGGAGCCGGTCCGGCGCCGGCCGGGCATGTATATCGGCGGCACCGACGAGAAGGGCCTGCATCACCTCTTCGCCGAGGTCATCGACAATGCCATGGACGAGGCCGTCGCCGGCCACGCCACCTGGATCGAGGTCAACCTCGACGCCGACAACTTCGTCACCGTGATCGACAACGGCCGCGGCATCCCGGTCGATCCGCATCCGAAGTTCAAGACGAAGTCCGCGCTCGAGGTCATCATGACCATGCTGCATTCGGGCGGGAAGTTCGATTCCAAGGTCTACGAGACCTCCGGCGGCCTGCACGGGGTCGGCGTCTCGGTGGTGAACGCCCTCTCCGAGAGCCTCGAGGTGGAGGTGGCGCGCGGCCGCCGCCTCTATCGCCAGCGCTTTGCCCGTGGCGTGCCGACCGAAAAGCTGAAGGACCTCGGCGAGGTTCACAATCGCCGCGGCACCTCCATCCGTTTCAAGCCGGACGCCCAGATTTTCCGCCAGGCGACGTTCAGCCCGACCCGCCTGTTCGCCATGACCCGCTCGAAGGCCTACCTGTTCGGCGGCGTCGAAATCCGATGGTCGGTCGCGCCCGAGCTGGTCAAGGGCACCGACATCCCCGAGAAGGCCACCTTCCATTTCCCCGGCGGACTGTCGGAATATCTCGCCGCCGAGCTCGGCGCCGAGAAGACGGTCGTTCCCATCTTTGCGGGCCGCACCGACAAGACGTCCGGCCACGGCGCCGTCGAATGGGCGATCGCGTGGTATCCCGGCGATGGCTTCGTGCGCTCCTACGTCAATACCATCCCGACCGGCGATGGCGGCACGCATGAGGCCGGCCTGCGGAACGCGCTCACCCGCGGTCTCAAAGGCTACGCCGAGCTCTCGGGCAACAAGCGCGCGAACGTCATCACCGCCGACGACGTCATGACGTCGGCCGCGATCATGCTGTCCGTCTTCATCCGCGAGCCGGAATTCGTCGGCCAGACGAAGGATCGGCTCTCCACGCCCGAGGCCACGCGGGTGGTCGAGAACGCCATCCGCGATCCGTTCGATCACTGGCTCGCGGCCGCCCCAATCGAGGCTAACCGCCTGCTCGATTGGGTGATCGAACGCGCCGAGGAGCGCCTGCGCCGCCGCCAGGAAAAGGAAATCGGCCGCCAGAACGCCTCGCGCAAGCTTCGCCTCCCCGGCAAGCTTGCCGATTGCGCCGCCGGCAACCGGAACAATACGGAAATCTTCATCGTGGAAGGCGACTCCGCCGGTGGCTCCGCCAAGCAGGCGAGGAACCGCGCCACGCAGGCGGTCCTGCCGCTGCGGGGCAAAATCCTCAACGTCGCCTCGGCCGGCCGCGAGAAGCTGACCCAGAACCAGCAGATCGCCGACCTGCTCCAGGCGCTCGGCGTCTCGCCGCGCGCCAACTATCGCGCCGAAGACCTGCGCTACGACCGCGTGATCATCATGACCGACGCCGATGTGGACGGCGCCCATATCGCGTCGCTCCTCATCACCTTCTTCTTCCAGGAGCTGCCCGAGCTCATCCGTTCCGGCCACCTGTTCCTTGCCGTGCCACCGCTCTATCGGCTGACGCAGGGTGCCAAGACCCTCTACGCCCGCGACGACGCCGACCGCGACCGGCTGCTGAAATCGGAGTTCAAGGCCAACGCCAAGATCGAGGTCGGCCGCTTCAAGGGCCTCGGCGAGATGATGCCGAACCAGCTCAAGGAAACGACGATGGACCCGGTGAAGCGCACGCTGCTCCGCGTCGAGATCGCCGAGGACAACGAGACGCCCGACGCCGTCGACCGCCTCATGGGCAACAAGCCGGAAGCGCGCTTCCGCTTCATTCAGGAGCGCGCCGAGTTCGCCCACGATCTGGACATCTGAAGCGCCGCGGACCAATCTCGACGCTGTTCCTGTTGGGAGGTGGGCATGCGCACACCGGCATTTCTTCACGCCCTGTCGCTGACAATTCTCTTAGCCGTCTCAGCGGTGCCCACGCTCGCCCGGGCCGACCCGATCCTCGACGGCATCACCAACCTTCCCGGCAGCGTCGAGGACGTCAGGATCGTCGGCTCGTGGAATCAGGGCAGCCAGTCCGGGGTCTATCGCGTGCTGGTGTCGCGCAGCGGCGGCGATCTCGTCACCGCCCGCATGTTCGTGCAGTGGATCGCCTATGACGACAACGGCGGTGCCAACGTCGTCAATACCGTGGAGATTCAGGAATTTGCGCAGCTCGGCGTCGACATCGTGGATTTCTCCTCGTCCTCCGATGCCGGTCCGCTGACCATCAACATCCAGACGCTCGACCCCAACGGCAACGCGGACAAAAACTATGTGCTGACGGTCAATTCGCCGACCCAGCACTCGCTTGCGCCGGCGTCAAACTGAAGCGGCACTGAAGAAGCGGCAAAATTCCGGCGCTGCGTCAAGCGTTTACCGCAATGCTCCCCTGTCATTGACATGCCAAGCTGAGCGCCTATCTTTGCCGCGTTAATTCATTGGGCGGCGCCGGCGTTTCGAAGGCCTTCCGCCCCCTTGCGCGCCGATGTTCCGGCAGCGCGGCAACTGGTTGCCAACTTACTGATGACATTCACAGAACTCGGACTAAGCCCGAAAGTGCTCGCCGCCGTCGAAGCGAGCGGTTACGTCACGCCGACGCCCATCCAGGCACAGGCGATCCCGGAAGTCCTCACCCGCCGCGACGTCGTCGGCATCGCCCAGACCGGCACCGGCAAGACGGCTTCTTTCGTGCTCCCGATGCTGACCCTGCTGGAGTCGGGACGGGCCCGCGCCCGCATGCCGCGCACGCTCATCCTCGAGCCCACGCGCGAACTCGCCGCGCAGGTCGAGGAAAACTTCGCCCGCTACGGACAGAACCACAAGCTCACCGTCGCCCTCATCATCGGCGGCGTTTCGTTCGACGACCAGATCAAGAAGCTCGACCGCGGCGCCGACATTCTCAACGCCACGCCCGGCCGTCTGCTCGATCTTTTCGAGCGCGGCAAGATTCTCATGAACGGCGTCGAGATCTTCGTCATCGACGAAGCCGACCGCATGCTCGACATGGGCTTCATCCCGGACATCGAGCGCATCTGCAAGCTGCTCCCGCAGTCGCGGCAGACGCTGTTTTTCTCGGCAACCATGCCGCCCGAGATCAAGCGCCTCGCCGACCAGTTCCTGAAGTCGCCGGTGCGCGTCGAGGCTTCGAAGCCGGCGACCGCGGCGACGACCATCACGCAGGGGCTGGTCGAATCCGGCCGCGAGCCCGCCGACAAGCGCGCGGTGCTGCGCGCCCTCATCCGCGGCGCGACCGATTTCAAGAACGCCATCATCTTCTGCAACCGCAAGCGCGACGTTGCCACCCTCGAGCGTTCGCTGACCAAGCACGGTTTCAACGCCGGGGCGCTGCATGGCGACATGGACCAGCGCTCGCGCATGGAGACGCTCGACAATTTCCGCAAGGACAAGCTGACGCTGCTGGTCGCCAGCGACGTCGCCGCCCGCGGTCTCGACATTCCGGCCGTCAGCCACATCTTCAATTTCGACGTGCCGACCCACGCCGAGGACTACGTTCATCGCATCGGCCGCACCGGGCGCGCCGGCCTCAAGGGCACCGCGATCACCATCGCGTCCAGCCTCGACCGCAAATACATCGCCGGGATCGAGAAGCTGATCGGCCAGCCGATCCCGCCCATGAGCATCGAGGCCGGGGACGAACTGGCGAAGTCGTTCACGAAAAACCGCGTTCAGCGCCATGCCGAAGGCGAGCAGGATGAGCGCCCGCGGCGCGGCCGCCGCGACCGCCAGCCACGCGCAGAGCGCGCGCCGCGCGACGAGCCTCGTCATCCCGCCGCAACCGCCGAATCTCATGCAGACCGTGAGAAGCCCCGCGAGCCGCATCAATCCGGCGGCCACGGCCATGAGCATCGCGAGCCGCGCCGCGATCATCAGCGCCCGGAACAGCAGGCCCGCCCGCAGGATGCGGGGCGCCGCCGCCATCGCGATCATGACGACGGTCCGGCTGTCGTCGGGCTCGGCGACCACGTGCCGGATTTCCTCCGCCGTCCGGTCAAGATCCCCACCGGAACCGAATAGCCGGGATCGGGCGTCAGCGTCCCGCCACTCTCAGATCACGTAGGGAATGAGCGCCTTTACCTCGCGGCTATAGGCGTCGTAGGTCGCGCCGAATGTACGACGCATGACCGTCTCCTCCAGCCGCATCTTGTACCAGAGGCTGCCGACCGCGACCACGAGCGCGATCAGCGCCCGGACCTCGCCGACGGCGAGCGCCGTTCCGAACAGCGCGAGCACCAGCCCGGTATAGATGGGATGGCGCGACAGCGCGTAGGGGCCGGACCGGATCAGTTCGTGCTCCTCCTTCACCGTCACATCGGCGCTCCAGTTGCCGCCGAGCACGACCCGCGCCCAGATCGCCCAGGCGAGGCCGACCGCGGTCAGCAGCGCGCCGATCGCGACCACCTCTATGCTAAACGGATAGAGATGCGTGTTGAGAAAGCGCCCGAGATGCCGGTCGAGCAACAGGATCGCGGCAACCCACAGCGGCGCGCTGTACGCCAGCCGCGACTGCCACCCTTCCGATTGCACCACGGCCTTCACACCGAACGAGGCGTAGACCCAATAAGCCAGCCAGACCAGCCAGAGGATGCCGATGAGCAGGAAGAGCTGACCCGCGACGTGCATGGCGGCGGCCGGGCTCCAGCTAGTGCGCGAGCGCCTCTGCGTCGCGCTCGCTTGCCGGCTTCAGCATGACCGACTCGCCGCAGCCGCAGGCCGACACCTCGTTCGGGTTCTTGAAGGTGAACCCGGTGCGCAGCTTCGTCGCCTCGAAATCCATCGTCGATCCGAGCAGGAAGAGCACTGCCTTGGGATCGACGTAAATGCTGACGCCGTCGACCTCGACCACGTCGTCGCCGGCGATCGGCGTCTCGACCGGATCGAGCGTATAGGCCATGCCGGCGCAGCCGCCGTTCCGCACCCCGACGCGCACGCCGATCAGCGGCCGCTCGTTGCCGGCGACCAGTTCGCGCACGCGCTCGGCGGCGCGGTCGGTGACGGACAATACGGAAATACGCGATCGCGGTGCCATGCCATGCCTTTCCGGCCACCCAGGCCAGCGTTCACAAAATAGGCGTTTGGCGGCCGGGGGCAAGGCCGCAGCCGCGCCGCAGAGCTTTCCTCAGGCGCTGGCGAGCGCAGCCCGCTTTGCCCGCCGGCGACCCGCCGCTTCGGCCACCAGGATGCCGCCGACGATGAGCGCGAGCGCCACCATGTGATAGGCGGCCAGCGGCTCACCGAGCACAGCGACCACCAGGAGCGCGCCGGTCAACGGCACGAGGTTGATGAACAGCCCGGCGCGCGCCGTGCCGATGAGCTGCACGCCGCGCATGAACGAGAGCTGCGCCAGGAAGGACGGAAAGATCACGATGAAGGCGAGCACCAGCCAGCCCTTCGTGGTCGGCCACTGGACGCCGCCCGACCATGCCTCGTAGCCCAGCATCGGTACCGAACTCGCGAATGCCACGATCGCCATCGCCGTGAAAAAGACGAGACCGGGCATCTTCGGCCGGTTGCGCAGGCCAAGCGTGTAGCTGGCGTAGAACACGCAGGCGGTAAGCGTGAAGCCGTCGCCGATGTTGAACCGAACGTTGCCGAGCATGCCGACATGCCCCTGCGTCGCCACGACTGCGACCCCGAGCAGCGTTATCGCGATCGCGGCCACCTGCACCAGCCCGAGGCGCTCGCGATAGACAAGGAAGCCGCCGATGGCGACCAGCATCGGGATCGATCCCTGCAGGATGGAAATGTTGACGCCCGATGTGTAGTGCGCCGCGGCGTAATAAAGCGCGTTGAAGGCGGCGTAGCCCGCCACCGCCATCCGCACGACCTGGAGCCAGCGCCGGCGGAGCTCCGGCCAGGCGACGGCGAGTTCGCGTCTGAGAGCGACCCCGAGCATGGCGGCGATGAGCGCCCAGCGCAGGCAGACGATCACCATGGGCGAGGCCTGCCCTACCGCCAGCCGTGCCGCGACCGAGTTGGCGCCCCACGCGATCATGGTGAAGGCGAGCATGGCATACGCTTCGATCGCATCTCGCGCGCGAAGCGCGGCTGTCCCGGGCACGGCGCCGGACGCCGCCGTATTCACCGAAGACTGCATGAATGATCGCCCCTCGCGGCGTCAGTACCAGTCGAGCGCGACGCGCGCCTCGTCGGACATGCGGCTCTGGTCCCAGGGCGGGTCGAACACCATGTTGACCGTCACGTTGGCCACGCCCGGCACGAGGCTGACCGCGTTCTCCACCCAGCCCGGCATTTCGCCGGCCACGGGACAGCCGGGCGCCGTCAGAGTCATGTCGATGTCGATGTTGCGGTTGTCGTCGATGTCGACGCGATAGACCAGCCCGAGCTCGTAGATGTCGGCGGGAATTTCCGGATCGTAAACCGTCTTCAGCGCCGCCACGATGTCGTGCGTCAGCCGCTCCAGCTCCGCCGGAGGGATCGCCTGCCCGGTCGGATGAAGCACGGTGGCGGCGTCCGCGCCGGCGGGCGGCGGCGCCTCGGTCTCCCCGGCCTTCTGCTCGATCTCGCCGCTCACGTCAAAATCCCCTGCGCTGCCGCATAAAGGCGCTGACCAGACCGAAGACCGCGCCGGCGATGAAGCCGAGCGGCCCGGTGATGAAGATGCCGAGCAGCGGGCCCTGGTTGGCCTCGGGCGTCACCACGAGCGGTCCGATGTAGCCGGCCAGAAAGGCGATCACGCCGAAGATCAGCGCGTACTTCACCATCGAGGTGAAATAACCCATCCGCCCGCTCCGCTCCTTTGGCCGTCCCGGCGTTCATGCGAAGAAGCTCTGCGTCTTGAGCAGCGCCTCCGCCAGGCTGTCGACCTCGTCCAGCGTATTATAGAGCGCAAATGATGCCCGGCAGGTAGCCGTGGTGCCGTAGCGCGCGAGCAACGGCTGGGCGCAGTGCGTCCCTGCTCTCACCGCCACCCCTGCCCGGTCGATGATCGTCGAAACGTCGTGCGGATGCGCACCCTCGAGGTTGAACGCGACGATGGCGCCCTTGCCCTTCGCGGTGCCGTAGATCTTCAGGCTGTTGATCGCCGAAAGGCGCTGCTGCGCATACTCGGCGAGCTTCGCCTCGTGCGCGGCAATGCGGTCGCGGCCGATGCCTTCGATATAGCGCAGCGCAGCGCCCAGCCCGATCGCCTGCACAATCGGCGGCGTGCCCGCCTCGAAACGGTGCGGCGGCGCGGCGTAGGTGATGCGCTCCTCCGTCACCTCGCCGATCATCTCTCCGCCGCCGAGGAACGGCGGCATCGCGGCGAGCAGCGCATGCTTGCCGTAGAGCACGCCGATGCCGGTGGGCCCGTAGAGCTTGTGACCGGTCATGACGTAGAAATCGCAGTCGACGTCCTGCACATCGACCGGCAGGTGAACCGAACCTTGCGCTCCGTCGACGAGCACCGGGATGCCATGCGCGTGCGCGATGCGGCAAATCTCCTTCACCGGCGTCACGGTGCCGAGCACGTTCGACATGTGCGTGATGGCAACGATCTTCGTCCTGGACGTCAGCAGCTTCTCAAACTCGTCGACGAGGAAGGTGCCGTCGTCCGCGACCGGCGCCCACTTGATGACGACGCCGTTCCGCTCGCGATGAAAATTCCACGGCACGATGTTGGAGTGGTGCTCCATGATCGACAGCACGATCTCGTCGCCTTCACGAAAAACCGCGCCGTAGGACGCCGCGACGAGGTTGATCGCCTCGGTGGCGTTCTTCGTGAAGATGATCTCGTCGGTCGAGTTCGCGTTCACGAATCGCCGCACCGTCTCGCGCGCCGCCTCATAGGCTTCGGTCGCCGCGTTGGAGAGAAAGTGCAGACCGCGGTGGACATTGGCGTACTCGTCGGTATAGGCGCGCGCCACCGCGTCGATCACCGCCTGCGGCTTCTGCGCCGAGGCCGCGTTGTCGAGATAGACCAGCGGCTTGCCGTGCACCGTCCGCGACAGGATCGGAAAGTCGCGGCGCACCGCCTCGACGTCGTAGCCGGATTGGACGGGCGCGTTCATGACGCCCCGCCCCGCGCGTTGAGCCAGCGCGACACGGTGCCCTTCAGCGCCGCGCCGATCGCTTCGTCGCCCAGCGTATCAATCGCGTCGTCGAGGAACGCCTCGATCAAGAGCCGCTCGGCCAGCGCCCGCGGCACGCCGCGCGCCATCAGGTAGAAAAGCTGCTCCTCGTCGATCTGGCCGGACGTCGCGCCGTGGCCGCACTGCACGTCGTCGGCAAAAATCTCGAGCTCGGGCTTGGCCGCGAACTGCGCGACCGGCGACAGCAATAGG
>CAYOUO010000037.1:0-3706 GCA_964407155.1 uncultured Hyphomicrobiales bacterium
GCACCACTGCCAGGTCTCGACCGAGCCGCCGCCCGGGATCCAGATAGGCGGGTGCGGCTTCTGCACCGGCCGCGGCCAGATGTTGACGTAGCGCTGCTGGTTGTAGCGGCCGTTGAAGGCGAAGGTGTCCTTCTCGGTCCACGCCTTCTTCACCAGGTCGTGCGCCTCGTAGTAGCGCTCGCGCAGCAGGCTGGGATTCTGGCCGTAGGCGTAGCAGGTGTCCATCGGCGAGCCGACCGGGAAGCCGGCGATCAGCCGTCCGCCCGAAATGCAGTCGATCATCGCGAATTCTTCGGCGACCCGCGTCGGCGGGTTGTAAAGCGCCAGCGAATTGCCCAGCACGCAGATCGCGGTGTCGGTGGTGCGGCGGGCGAGGGAGGACGCGACCAGGTTCGGCGACGGCATCAGGCCATAGCCGTTCGAGTGATGCTCGTTGACGCAGACCGCGTCAAAGCCGCACTCGGCGGCGTATTCGAGCTCGTCCATGAAGTCGTTGTACATGTGATGCGCGCGCCGCGGGTCGAACAGCGACGAGTGGATGTCGACCCAGACCGACGGGTTCTTCTCGCGGAAATCGTCGGGCAGCTCGGTATACGGCATCAGGTGGAACCACATCAGCTTCATGGCCGGCCCCTCGGAAAAGTGCGCGGCAAAACGTTAGCGAAGCTTACGATCGGGTCAACCGTAATATCGGAGATGATCGTCTCCGCGCGGCGCGGCTGCGGAGCGGCGCGCGGTCTCAGGCGTGGCGCAGGTGCGGCCGCAGCCGCCACACCAGCGGCACGGTCACCAGCACCACCGCGGCGACCAGCATCATCATCGCCGGCACGCTGAACAGGTCGCTCATCGCGCCGTACAGCACCGGCGACAGCGCCCCCGCGCCGACCCCGCCGGTATAGAAGATGCTGAAGGCGCGCTGGCGCCGCTCGGGCGCCACCAGCTCGGGCACCGTGCCGTAGAGCACCGAGGAGGTGCCGTTGAGCGCGACGCCGATCAGCGGCAGCACCGCCATGCCGGCGACCAGCGGCAGCGGCAGCAGCGCGAGGATGCCGAGCGCCGTCGCGCCTTCGGTGACCCAGGTCGCGCGCACCACGCCGAGCCGCTGGCCGAGCCAGCCGCAGGCCAGCTTGCCGCAGGCGCCGCCGGCAAAGATCAAGGTCAGCGCGACGCCGATCTCGGGCAAGCCGGCGCCCTTGAGCTTGAGCAGGAACGGCAGGAAGGTGAGGAACCCCATGCGCGTCGCGCTGTCGATCATCGCGATCGACAGCAGCAGCGGAAAGCCGCGGCCGCTTCCGGCGGCTTCGGCCGTGCTGTCGGCGGCCGCGGTTTCGGCAGCGGTCCCGCGGCCGGGCAACCCGCGCAGGGTCAGGATCACCGCGGCGGCAGCCAGGCCGATGATGCCGATCACCATCGTCGCCGCGCGCCACGGCATCAGCGTCAGCAGCCAGGCGGTGAGCGCCGGAAACGCCATCTTGCCGAGATCGCCGGAGAAATTGTAGCCGGCCAGCGCCTGCCGGGAGCGGGTGCCGGGAAACGCCTGCGCCACGAGATGCGCGCTGATCGGGTGCTGCACGCCCGAGCCGAGCCCGCCGATCACCAGCGCCGCAACCAGCATCGGAAAGGCGGCGCTGGCGCCGGCGACGAGATAGCCGATGCCGGCGAGCGCGGTGCCGAGGCCGAGGATCAGCGGTCCGCCAAACCGTTCGGCGAGCGCCCCCGCGGGCATCTGGAACCCCGCGAGCGCGCCGACATAGAGCGCGCGCATCAGCCCCACCGCGGCATAGCCGAGCCCGAACTCGGCCTGCCACAACGGCAGCAGCACATAGAGAAGATCAGTGTAGCCGTCGTGCAGGATGTGCGCGCCGCAGGTGACGGCGATGGTCCGCCGCTCGGGCGCGGCGATCCTGTCAAGGGCCGCATTGATCAGGGACATGCCGCCACCTCCGTTTTATGACGGATTTATGACAGCAATCCGTCTGGGGGAGAAGGACGCAAAGGCGGCGATCCGGCACCCGTTGCCACCGGGCGCCGGCGGTAGCAAGCTCGGGCCAAACCCGAATGGGAGGAGTCGGCCATGGCCATCGAGCGGATGCTGAAGGAAGAGACGCCGTCGCGCGTGCTGGTGGCGCGGGTCCTGGCCGAGGCCGGGATCGAATATGTCTTCGGCATCTCCGGCGGGCATACCGGGCGCATCATCGCGGGTCTCGCGCAGGTGCAGAACCAGGTGCGCATGGTCACGGTGCGCGAGGAATCGCTGGCCGGGGTGATGGCCGAGGTCTACGGCCGGCTCACCCGGCGGCCCGGCGTGATGATCGGCCAAGGGCCGTGGGTGCTCGGCAACGGGCTGATCGGCACGCTGGAGGCGCATCTGTCGTCGTCTCCGATGGTGCTGCTGACCGATTTCTCCGACGCGCCGCATTTCCACCTGCACGCGCCCTACCAGCAGGCGACCGGCGATTACGGCAGCTGGGACGCGCGGCGCGCCTTTGGCGGCGTCACCAAGCAGGTGATGCAGGCGCTGGAGCCGCTCGAAGCGGTGCAGGCGACGCAGCTCGCCATCAAGCATGCGCTCTCCGGCCAGATGGGGCCGGTGGCGATCCTGTTCAGCCACGATGCGCTGGCCGGCACGATCACCCCGGACCTGCAGCCGCCGCTCTATCCGACCCGCTTCTACCTGCCGCCGCCTTCGCCGCCGATCGACGCGGCGCTGATCGACGCGGCGGCCGAGCGCATCCTCGCCGCCCGCCGGCCGGTCGTCATCGCCGGCAACGGCGTGCGGATTGCGCAGGCGTATGAGGAATTGCAGCGCATTGCCGAGACCGCCGGGCTGCCGGTCGGCACCACCGCCGCCAGCAAGGGCGTCTTCCCCGAGACGCACCCGCTGGCATTGGGCGTGTTCGGCACCTTCGGCACGCCGGCCGCCAATGCCTGCATCGGCGAGGCCGACCTGGTGCTGGTGCTCGGCTCGAAGCTGTCGCCGAGCGACACCGCCTGGGCCAACGGCAAGCTGCTCGACCCGACGCGGCAATCGTTCATCCAGGTCGATATCGAGCCGCGCAACGCCTCATGGACCATCCCGGCCGAGCAGGTCGTGCTCGGCGACGTCAAGCTGTTCCTCGGCCAGCTGCACGAGGCGGTGCGCAGCAAAGCCGGACACCGCCGCGCCGAGGCCGAGACGCGCGTCGCGGCGCATCGCGCGGCGCAAGGCTATTTCAATGCCGCCGAATACGACAGCGACGACAAGCCGATCCTGCCGCAACGCGTCATCGGCGAGATGATGAAGACGCTGCCGGAGAACGCCATCGTCACCTGCGATGCGGGCGAGAACCGCATCCTGATGACGCATTTCTACCAGGTGAAGATGGCCGGCGGCTTTCTCCAGGCGGCCGGGTCGGGGCCGATGGGGTTCGGCATCCCGGCGGCGCTGGCGGCAAAGCTGGTGCATCCCGACCGGCCGGTCGTCGCGGTCTGCGGCGACGGCGGCTTTGCGATGACGATGAACGGCATGATGACCGCGATCGAGCACGACATCCCGATCACCACGGTGGTCTTCAACAACAACGCGCTCGGCTGGGTGCTGCATGGCGGCGGGCCGTTTGCCGCCGAATTCAACGATTTCGACCACGCCGCGATCGCCCGCGCGATGGGCTGCAACGGCATTCGCATCGAGGACGCGAAGGACCTCACGCCGGCGCTCGAGAATGCG
>CAYOUO010000038.1:0-3086 GCA_964407155.1 uncultured Hyphomicrobiales bacterium
GCACCGCGCCACCCTCGACGATGCCGACTTCATGCTGCTGGCCGAGCGCCGCACGCCGGCGGCAGCGTTCCTCGACGCGCCGCTGCGCTTCTATCGCACCTATGGCTCGACTTTCACGTCGCCGGATTGCCCCTGCCATGATTTGCTCGCCATCATGGCGGCGACCGACCCGGGCATGATCACCGCCGCGCCCGTGCTGCCGCTCGCGATTTCGACCGTTGCCGGGCCCGCGTGGGGATCGACGATCGTCGACTTTCGCGCGCCGGTCTTTGCGCGGCTGAACGGCGCCGAGCAGGCGACGCCGAATGGCTTCCATGCCTGGCGGATTGCGCTCGACGTTGACCGCAGCTCATTTCGCCGGGCGGCGCGGCGGCTGTTCGGAGAAGCCGCAGTGACGGAGGCCTGAAGTGCGCATCATTTCCAATGTCACCGCGGTCACCGTGGATGATCGCCGCCGCATCCTGCCGAACGCTGCAATCGCTGTCGATGGCGATCGCATCGTCGCCGTTGAGGACGATACCGCGGTCCGCGCCCGCTATCCCGACGCGGATATTCTCGACGGCAGGGGGATGGTCGCCATCCCCGGCCTGATCGACACGCACGCCCACGCCGACCAGTCGCTGCTGCGCGGACTCGGCGACCAGATGCACTGGCATCCCTTCCTCGATCGCGTCGTCACCCCTTATCTTGCGACCCGCGACCCGGCCGACGGCGTGCTGGCCAATACGCTGAGCATGATCGAGATGGTGCGGTCCGGCACCACCTGCTTCGTCAGCCCCAACGCCGATCCGCGGGATGATTATGCCGCCCTGAGCGAAACGGTCGGCGCGATCGGTATCCGCGCGGTCTTCTGCCGCTTCATCATGGCCCGCGAGAACGATTTCAGCGCGGCGGCGGCGGGCGAGGTGGTCGCCGACGCTGCGGCGGCGATGCGCCGCTGGCACGGCGGCGCCGGCGGCCGAGTCGCGATGTGGTTCGGCCTCGACGTGCCGCGACGGCCGGGCGACCTCGTCTATCCGCATTTCTATCGCGCGGTGGCGGACGAGGCTCGCGCGCTCGGCGTCGGCATCGTCTACCACTTCTGCTCCGAGATCGAGGATTCGACCTACATCCAGAATACCTATGGTGTTCGTCCTGCCGAATGGTCGCGCGATCATCATGCGCTCGGCGCGAACGTTCTCCTGATCAACGGATGCTGGGTCACGCCGCTCGAAATGCGCATCCTCGCCGACACCGGAACGCACCTCGCTCACAGCCCGGTCGCCAACATGAAGATGGCGACGGGCATTCTTCCGGTGCCGGATGTTCTCGCCGCCGGCGTCAACGTCTCGCTCGGCACCGACGGCGCATTGAACAACAACACCCACGACATGTTCGGCGAGATGAAAGCCGCGTGCCTGCTGCAGAACGCCTCCCGGCGGAGCGCGACCGCGCTCACCGCCGCGACGGCCCTCGAGATGGCCACGATCAACGGCGCGAGGGCGATCGGCCGCGGACACGAACTCGGCTCGCTGGAGGCGGGGAAGCTCGCCGACATCGTGCTCGTCGATTTCCGCCGCGCCCACAGCGTGCCGACCCACAACGTCGTCTCGAATCTGGTGTTCGCGGCCTATCCCGGCGATGTCGATACCGTCATCATTGGCGGCCGCGTCGTGCTCGCCGGCGGCGTCATGCAAGGCATCGACGAAACAGCGATCATTGCACGGGCAGAGGCGCGCGGCCAAGCGATTGCGGCAGAGCTCGGCTTGCCCGCCGCCGCTGCTGAGGAGAGCTGATCAGCGCCGCCAGCGACCGCCCGCAATAGCGACAAGTCTATTGCGTTGTTTGGGCCTGACAGAAGCGATCAGGTTTCCGGCTGTCGTGGCGCGGCGGTGTTTTCCAGTTCGAGCTCCGCGCGAAGGCTGTCCTGGTCCCGGTAGATGGATGCCACCGCGACCACCATGCCGTCGCGCCGATATCGCACGAGCCCGTCGTGTGCTTTCAGGTCGCCGACGATCTCGGTCGTCTCCCATTTTCCGGCGTGGCCGACATAATTGATCGGCATGTCGTAGTGCTGGCTCCAGAAGAACGGCGCATGATCGTACCGCTGATGCCGGCTGTTCATCATGTTGAGGGCCGCGATCTGACCCTGCTGCTCGGCCACCACCCAGTGCTCGACACGGATCGGACCGCCGCCTGCCAGCGCATACGGAAATCGCGCGATGTCGCCGGCGGCAAAGACGCCGGGTGCGCTTGTCTCCATGAACGCATCCACGGTGACGCCATGCTCGCCATGGAGGCCCGCCTGATGCGCGAGTTCCGTCGCCGGCCTGACGCCGACCCCCATGATGACCAGATCGGCGGCGAGCCTGGTCCCGTCGTCAAGGACGACGTGCGCCTCTTCGATGGCGGCCGGTTTCCGCTGCAGATGGAATATCACGCCATGCGCCTCATGCTCGGCCTGAACGATCGCGCCGAGCTCCCTTCCGAGCACATGCTCCAGCGGATGTTGTTCCGGGCCGACGACGTGGACCGCCAATCCGCGTTGTTTGAGGGAAGCGGCGACTTCCAGTCCGATAAAGCTCGCACCGATGACAAGGGCCGCGCTCGCGGTGGATGCCTTGGCGATGATTGCACGGGAGTCGGCGAACGAGCGGAGCGTGAAGACATGCTTGTGGTCGGCACCCGGTATTGGCAGACGAACCGGCCTGGCGCCGGTCGCCAGCAGCAATTTGTCGTAGGCAAATGTCCGGCCGCCTTCGACTGTCACTTCCCTGTTTTTCGCGTCGAGCCGCGCGACGCCTGCGCCAAGCTGCAGGTCGATGCCCTGCTCGGAATAAAACTGCGTCGGCTTGACGAAGACCCAGTCCTCCGGCGCCTTGCCTGCCAGGAAATCCTTGGAGAGATTTGGCCGGTCGACCGGCGGATCGCTGTCCGCCGAAAGGATGGTGAGGGCGCCGTCGAACCCTTCACGCCGCAGCCGTTCGGCCGCGGCGAAACCGGCCGCGCCGCCCCCGACGATGACGAAGTGCCGCGTGTTCGACGACCTGGCTTTGCCGCGGCTCTGAGGCGGCGGCAGTTTCTCGCGAACGAATATTTTTTCGCCC
>CAYOUO010000039.1:0-2732 GCA_964407155.1 uncultured Hyphomicrobiales bacterium
GGCCCGCGGCATGACCCGCGATATCCGGTTGTTTCTCTTTGACGAGCCGACCGTCGGAATCGACGTCGGTGCCAAGGCCGAAGTCTACAGCATCGTCCGCGAACTCGCCGAACGCGGCGCCGGCATCGTGCTGGTTTCCTCTGACCTCACCGAGATCGTCGGCCTTTCGCATCGGGTTTACGTGATTCGCGATGGGCGGATTTGCGACGAACTCGAAGGTGACGGGATCAGCGAAGAGACGGTCCTCTCCCCCATCTTTATGCATGCGACGGCGTAGACGGCATGGACAATTCCAGCCGGCGGCGCGCCCTGGGCATCCAGCCCGCAGATTTTTTCCTTCCGGCAATCCTGGCCGTCCTCGCGATCGGTCTGGCCGTATTCCAGGCGCGCTTCTACAATCATCTCAATCTGCTGAATGTGACGCGCAATACGGCCGTTCTCACTCTTGTTGGTGGCGCGCAGGCCTTTGTCATTATCAGCGGAGGGTTCGATGTCTCCATCGGAGCGGTCGTTGCCTTCACCAGCGTTGCCTGCGCAATGGTGATGGCAAGCGCGGCTGCAGGCCTGGGACCAGATCTCGCGGCGGCATTCGGTGTCCCCGCTGGCATCGGGATCGGCGCGTTGGTCGGCTTGGTCACCGGCCTCGGCGTTGCAATCCTCGACGTCTCCCCTTTCATGATGACACTCGGGATGACGTCCGTCGTCCTGGGCCTGGCTTTCTTCCTGACGAGTGGGTCGCCGATCTATGGGCTGCCCGACGCGTTTATCAACGCCGCGGGACGCAACTTCTATTACGGGCTGCCCGCGACCGTGTGGGTCGCGGTGCTGGTGCTCATCGTTCTCGTTTTCGTTCAGCGGCAGACGCGCTTTGGCCGACATCTCTATGCGATAGGCGGAAACCGGGATGCTGCGCGTCTTTCCGGCGTTCCCACTCGCAGGTACCTGATCTACGCCTACATCCTCAGCGGCGCACTAAGCGGAGTGGTCGGCGTTCTGCTGACGGCGCGCCTCGGCTCCGGGCAGGCCAACCTCGGTTCCGAACTGACGATGCAAAGTATCGCCGTGGCGGTGATCGCAGGCATCAATCTGCGCGGTGGCGTGGGTAAGGTCGAACGCGTCGTCCTCAGCGCGATCTTCGTGGCGGTCGTGGCCAACGCCATGAACCTTCTTCGTATCGACAGCAAGATTCAGACGATAGTGCTGGGCATTGCCCTGCTGCTCGCCGTCGCAATCGACCAGAACTGGCGCGGGAGCAAACATGCCGGCTGACGTTCGCACGCAGCTCAACTCAAAGCCGGTGCTCGCCATCGTTCTCGTGGCCGTGATCGTCGCGATCGGCATACACGAGCCGAGCGTTCTTTCGCAGCGCAATCTCCTGAACATTCTCGTTCAGGCGGGCTACCTCATCTTCTTCGCCAGTGCCCAATCGGTCGTGTTGATCGCGCGTGGTTTCGACCTGTCGGTCGGCACAGCCGTCTCGGTGATCAGCGTGGCCAGCGCGATGGCGATGACGGCGCTTCTCCCGCTCACCGGTTCCCACCTCGCGATCGCCGCCGCCATTGTGGTCGGGCTGTCGATCGGGCTGGTCATCGGATTGTTCAACGGCATCCTCGTGGCCATCCTCAAAATAAATCCGTTTGTCGCCACCCTCGGCACGATGAACATCTGCCTCGGTATCGCAACGACCATATCCGGCGGCGTTCAGGTGTTCGGTCTGCCGCCGGAGTGGAGCGCCACGTTTGCCGGCACATGGTTCGGCGTGCCGGCTTCTGTTGCATTGGCCCTGATATTCATTGCCGCCATCCACTTCCTCCTGTCACGAACGGTGTTCGGCCGCCGCTTGTATCTATCGGGCGATAATCCACGCGCCGCGGTTGCCGCGGGTCTCCCGGTGACCCGCACGATCGTTATTGCATATATCGTGTGCAGCCTGAGTGCCGCCATCGGCGGCCTGCTGCTCACGGCGAGAACTGCGACGGGCGAACCCAACCTCGGCGGCAGCCTGGCGCTGCAGAGCATCGCGGCCGCGGTCATGGGCGGCGTGCCGCTGACCGGCGGTGTCGGAACTATTGCCAGTCCGATCTTCGGCGCCCTGCTGGTCACCATCCTGTCCAACTGGATGGATCTGGCACGAATAAACGGAGATCTTCAGCAAATCGTTCTCGGCCTCGTCATTGTCACCGCAGTCTTTCTCGACCGGCTGCGGCGCGGTCGCACCTGACAATCGGCAAAAGGAAACTCACATGGATTGTCTCGTTTATCTCCGTTCCCGGCCGGATCTCGCCAGAGGCGCGACGGCGTGGTTGCGCGAGACATTCGGACCCAATGCTTTGGCCACGTACCGCGGCCTTCAGCGGTGCGATGTTCTGATCGGCAGGGAAAGGCCGTCGAAATTCAGATTTCCCGACGACATGGAGCTGAAAAGCGACGACGCGCCGACACCTCCGTATGACGGCGCACTGATCCTCGCCGGGGAACCCAGCAGCATCTTTGCGGTGCTCGGCGGCGAATTGGTCGATCACACGGATCTCCGGCATGCCTACAGCGTCACCGGAACGGTCATGTTTGACAAAGGTCTTGTCCCCGCCACGCCGACCGTGGGCATCAAGTTCCTTCTCAGCCTGCGCTTCTTTGCCGATATGTCGCCCACCGCCGCACGTCGCGCATGGGCCAATCATGGTCCCCTCGCCAGAACGGTCCACATCGGCGCCAACCGCTATGTGCAGTGGTGG
>CAYOUO010000040.1:0-5273 GCA_964407155.1 uncultured Hyphomicrobiales bacterium
GTAATCGAGCGCGGCGGCGAGCGCGGCCGGCGCCAGGCCCTCGCCCTGCCCGACAGTCTCGCGGCGGAAGCAGAAGCGGCAATAGACCGCGCACGCGGTCAGCAGCTTGAGCAGCACGCGGTCGGGGTAGCGGTGGACGAGACCGGGCACGACCTCGTGCACGTCGTCGCCGATGGGATCGGCGCGCTCGCCCGGCGCGGCGTCGAGTTCGCGCGCGTCGGGCACGAACTGGCGCGCAATCGGATTGGCGGGATCGACCGGATCGATGAGCGCCGCCATCGCCGGCGTGATCGCGACGGCGTAGCGCGCCGCAACCTGTTCAAGTTCGGCGATTTTTTCGGAGGCGATCAGGCCCGCCGCCGCGAGGTCAGGGACGCGGCGCAAAGCCCCCTCTCCCCGGTGGGGAAAGACACCGCCCGAACCGCCCCCTTGAGGGGAGGTCGAAATCGCGGAGCGATTTCGCGAGGGGGTATGTTCGCTGGTCGCGGCAACGCCCCCCTCCCGAAATTCGCCTTCGCTGCGCTCGGCAAATTCCGACCTCCCCTCAAGGGGGAGGTTGGGCGCCTCGTCTGGCAGCGGCCGCGTCATGGGAGCCATGTCGTTCATCACCCCTCCATGCCGCCAGTATCGACCGGAGTCCACTGCACCTCCCCGATGGACGGCGCGCCCGAGGCCAGCATCGCCAGCCGGTCGAAGCCGAGCGCAACGCCGCTCGCCGCCGGCATGTGCGCGAGCGCGGCGAGAAAATCCTCGTCGAGCGGGTAGCGCTCGCCGTAGATGCGCTCCTTCTCGTCCATGTCGGCGAGAAAGCGGCGGCGCTGCTCGCCCGCATCGGTCAGTTCGGCGAAGCCGTTGGCGAGCTCGACGCCGCAGGCGTAGAGCTCGAAGCGCTCGGCGACGCGCGCATCCTCGGGCTTGACGCGCGCCAGCGCCGCCTCGCTCGCCGGATATTCGGTGAGCAGCGTCGCGCGCTCCATGCCGAGGTGGGGCTCGATCCGTTCCGACAGCACGCGGCTGAAAATGTCGGACCAGGTGTCGTCGGGCGTCGTGCGCACGCCCGCAACGCGGGCGAAGCGATCGCGGTCGCCCCCGGTCGCGAGAAGATCGATGCCGGCGTAGCGGGCGAAGGCGTCCGCGACGGTCAGAATTTCCGGCTCCGCATGCGGATCGATCGCGTGCCCGCGCCAGATGAGGCGATTGCCGGCGAGTCTCAGCAGCGCAATGCAATCGTCCATGACCGACGCATAGGGTGCACCCGTCCGGTACCATTCGACCATGGTGAACTCGGGCGCGTGCAGCGCGGTCCGTTCGCGATTGCGGAAGACGCGCGCGAACGCGACGATCTTCTCTTCCCCGGCCGCGAGCAGCTTCTTCATCGCGAACTCGGGCGAGGTGTGGAGATAGCGCGGCAGGCGTTCGCCGCCGGGCGCCACCAGTTCCGTGCCGAATGCGTGGAGATGCGTCTCGTTGCCGGGCGAGACCTGCAGCGCCGCCGGCTCGACCTCGGTGAAGCCGGCCGCGGCGAACCAGCGCCGCATCTCCGCCATCAGCCGGTTGCGGGCGACGAGGAACGGCCGCCGGTCGCGGTGACGGTCCCTGTCCCAGAACGCGGAGCCCTGCATGGTCCTCAACTCGTTAACCGGCTCCGAACCACTGGCGGAGCGGCGCAAAATCGCTATTGTGCGCGCCGAATTGACGGGCGGCGAAGCAATCGCGGCCAAGAGCCATAATCGAGGGTGCCTTGAAAGTCATCGCCAGCCAGGTCCGCAAGGGCAACGTCGTCGAGGTCGACAACCAGCTTTTCGTCGTGCTCACCGCCGAAAACTTCCACCCGGGCAAGGGCACGCCGACCACCCAGATCGACATGCGCCGCATCTCCGACGGCGTGAAGGTGTCGCAGCGCTACAAGACCACCGAGCAGCTCGAGCGCGCCTTCGTCGACGAGCACGACTACCAGTACCTGTTCGAGGACGGCGACGGCTTCACGTTCATGAACGGCGAGAACTTCGAGCAGGTGGTGGTGCCAAAGGAGATCGTCGGCGACTTTGCTCCCTACCTGCAGGAGAACATGACCGTTCACCTGTCGCTCTACAACGGCGTGCCGATCGCGATCGAGCTGCCGCAGCGCGTGACGCTCGAGGTGGTCGAGACCGAGCCGACGATGAAGGGCCAGACCGCCTCCTCGTCGTACAAGCCGGCGGTGCTCTCCAACGGCGTCAAGACCATGGTGCCCGGGCACATCACGCCGGGCACCCGCATCATCGTCATGACCGCCGACGGCTCCTACGCCGAGCGCGCCAAGGACTGACGGCTCCGGCCGTCAGGCCGTGATCCGGTCGACCTCGGCGATTTCGGCGGGCGTGAGCTTCCAGTTGACCGCCTTCGCGTTGGCCTCCACCTGTTCGGGCCGCGTGGCACCGGCGATGATCGAGGCGACCAGCGGCCTGGCCGCGAGCCAGCTCATCGCCAGTTCGGCCAGCGTGTGGCCGTGCTTCTCGGCAAAGCCGTTCAGCGCCTCGATCTTGTCCCAGTGCGGATCGAGGAAGTGCGAACTGCCGGAGGAATGGCGGGCACCCTGCGGCAGCGGCGCCGACTTGCGGTACTTTCCGGTGAGCGCGCCGCCGCCGAGCGGGAAATACGGCACCAGCCCGAGCTTCAGCTTCGCCAATGCCGGCGCCAGCGACGTCTCATAGCCGCGCGCCGTCAGGCTGTATTCGTCCTGCGTGGCGATGAAGCCGGCGATGCCGAGCTTCTTCGCGGCGGCCGCAGCCGCTTCCAACTCAGCCGGCGAGAAATTGGAGGCGCCGAGGTGGCGGATCTTGCCCTGGCGGCGCAGTTCCTCGAGCGCGCCGAACGTCTCCTCGATCGGCGTCGCGGGATCCGGCTCGTGCATCCACAACAGGTCGATCCAGTCGGTCTTCAGCCGCTTCAGGCTGGCATCGACGGCAGCCGCAACGTAGCGGCGGTTGCCCCGGCGCTTTTCATCGGAGCCGGCCATCGGCTTGCCGAACTTGGTGGCAAGGAACACCCGCTGCCGGCGGTTGCCGAGCACGGCGCCGATCGTGTTTTCCGAGCCACCGCTGTTGCCGTAGATGTCGGCCGTGTCGAAGTGGGTGACGCCGAGGTCGAGCGCGCGGTCGATCACCTTGCGTGAGGCTTCCAGATCGATGCGCCAGCCGAAGTTGTTGGTGCCGAGGCCGACGAGTGACACTTCGGGACCGTTGGGCCCGAGTTTGCGCATTTCCATGGGGTGATGCTCCGCGAGAAAAGCTGACGCCGGCAAACTAGACGCCGCCGCCGAAGAATCAACGGTCCCGCCGCTCGCCGGATGGCGGCTACTGGCCAGTCTGGCAGGCGTCGACGATGCCGTTCCAGCGCGTGCGCTGGCCGGCGCTCATGTCGCCGACCGACTTCAGGGCGTAGAGATCGGTGCCGTAGATGCGGTCGAACAGGCATCCGCAGACCTCGCCGCAGAAGGGCGCGCCATTGCCCTGCGCGCTGCAGGAGGCCGAGCACTGCCCGACGAAGCGGGCGCGGAGCACGTCCTTCGACGGCGGCGGCAGGATTGCCATCGCCAGCGACAGCGCACCGACGATCAGCGGTTGGTGGACGAGGTAGAGGAGAAGCGTGTGGCGTCCGCCGAAGGCGAGCGCCCGGAGCGCGGCATTCTTCGGCTGGAACCGGGCGATCGTCGCGGCATGGGCCAGCACGACGCGCCCCGCGACGAGCCCGAGCAGGACGACGCCGAGCCACGGGAAGACCGGCACGTAGTCGACAGTGACCGGCTCGGTGGTCGACAGGCCGACCCACCAGAGCGCCGGGAGATCGAACAGCGGGCTCGTGAAGAAGAATGGCAGGGCAATGATTGCGGCGCCGGCGACAAGCACAACGAATGACGGCAGCCACAGGAACGGCAGGGCGAGCACGCTCGCCACCACGATTTCGTGGAGGACGCCGAAAAAGACGAAGGTGCCGGGATCGAACCACCAGGTCGCGACGCTGACCAGAATGGCGCCCCCGGCTATGAGGCCGAGGCGGCGGAAATAGCGCCGCGGGTTCAGGCCGTTGCGGGTAGCGAGCGTCAGCCCGATGCCGACCAGCAGCAGGAAGGTGCCCGCGGTCGCGCGCGCCAGCGCCTTCCAGCCGAAATCGTCGACGACGTCCGCCGCGATCAGCCGGTCGGAATAGAGATCGAAGGCAATGTGGTAGACCACCATCGCGATCAGCGCGAGGCCGCGCACCCAATCGATCGCCACCAGCCGCGGCAAAGGTCCCGCCATCCCCGAAGGCGGGATACGCGACGGGGTCGCGGGATCGGCAACAGCCAAGAAAAGGTCCTCGCGCAGCGGAGCGGACGGCGCCCGCATATAGTCGGGCCGGCCGGAGGCGGCAACGCCCGCTGGCCGCTGCGCCGCCATTGCCGGTAGACAGCCCGGCGGAAGGTCTATATTTGGACCCTTCGGATTTTCTGGCCGGCTGCGCCTCCCGCGCGACAACAAACTGTTGCGATTGCTTGGGAAAGAGGTGCTCGCCCGCCGGAGGCAGGATTTCAGGGGAACGCGCGCACCATGTCCTCGACTTTCGACACTGTTGCCCAGGTGATTGCCGAGACCAGCGACGTCCCGCTGGCCGACATCAAGCCGGACGCCCACGCCATCGATGATCTCGGCATCGACAGCCTCGACTTTCTCGATATCGTTTTTGCCCTCGACAAGAAGTTCGGGATCAAGATTCCGCTCGAGAAGTGGACGCAGGAAGTCAACAAGGGCAACGCGTCGGTCGAGGACTACTTTGTGCTGAAGAACCTCTGCGCCCGTATCGACGAACTGGTCGCCGCCAAGTCGGCGGCCACCTGAGCGACTGCGTTTCGACGGCCAGGACGGACAATGCGCCTCGAATATTTCGAATTGCTCGACAGGGTCGAGGAAATCGACCTCGAAGCCGGCACGATCCGCATCGCTTCGACGCTGCCCGAAAACAGCCCCGTATTCGACGGGCATTTTCCCGGCTTCCCGATCCTGCCCGGCGTCATGATGCTGGAAATGATGAACCAGTCGGCCGGCTACCTGCTTTACCGCCGCTTCAAGCGGGAGCGGTTCGTGTTCCTGGGCGGCGTCAAGCGCGCAAAGTTTCGCCGCATGGTCAAGCCGGGGGCGAAGACCGAGATCACCGGCACGATCACCCACGACGGATCGGGCTTCTATATCGCCGAGACCAGCCTGAAGGCCGAAGGCGAACTGGCGGCGGACGCCGAAATCATCCTGATCGTGCAG
>CAYOUO010000041.1:0-3211 GCA_964407155.1 uncultured Hyphomicrobiales bacterium
GAATTCTGTTCCTTGCCGGAATGCTCAAGCGGTCGCGAATCCTGGCTTCCTAGCGCATTTATCGCGTTTTACAATTCGTACAACAATGTGTTATACAGAATGTAGAACGGAGTGACGCCATGCAGATCGAACTGAAGAAAATCGGGAATTCCAGCGGCTTCATCGTGCCGAAGGAACTGATGAGCGAACTGCATTTCACTCAGGGTGACTTTTTCACGGTCACCACCAATGCCGATGGCAGCATCACGCTGCGGCGCTCCAATCCTGTATTCGACCGCGGCATGGAAATCGCTCGCAAGGCGATGGAAACCTACCGTCACACGCTTGAAGAACTGGCGAAATGACCGAGCCGGAATGGCTTCCGGTCGACCTTGTCCTCGCTATCCATGAAACACAGCTTCGCCGGTTCGGGGGACCGCCCGGCATTCGCGACTTGGGCGCGCTGGAATCGGCGCTGAGCCGGCCGCAGAACAAGTTGGCGTACGAGAACGCCGATCTTGCTGCGCTCGCTGCCGCGTATGCCTTCAGCATCGCCCGCAATCATCCTTTTGTGGATGGCAACAAGCGTGCGGCGTTCCTTGTCGTTGTGACGTTTCTCGGTCTGAACGGGGTCGACTTCCTCGTCGGCGAGGCGGAGGCCGCGACCATTATTCGCGATCTTGCCGCCGGTCTGGTGGCGGAGGAGGGGCTGGCGCGGTGGATCAGGGACAACCTGCCAGTCGCGTGAATGCGCCTTTGCGCTGCAACCGCGACCGCGTGCCGTCGTTGCCGTCGGCTCTTTGTTTGCTATAAAGCGGCTCCGCTTCAAGGATTTTGGTGAAAAGGGACCGATCGATGGCCGATCATGCAGGCGAAGGCGCGGTTGAAATGGGCGGGGTCGTCCAGTTCGAGGACCACTACGAGACTTACGAGAGTTTCCTGCGCCTGACCAAGTGGGTGGTGATCGCCCTCGTGGTGCTGATGATTTTCCTTTTCAAGTTCGTCTTCTAGCTCTCCTGTCTCAGGAGGACGCGCCCCCATGAAGATCGCGGTCCCGGCAGAGACGGGTGAAACGCGTGTCGCCGCCACCCCGGAGACGGTGAAGAAATTCATCGCCATTGGCGCGACTTTTGCCGTTCAGGCCGGGGCAGGGACCCGTTCGCTCATTCCCGACGCCGATTATCAGGCGGCCGGCGCCACGATTGCGCCTGATGCCGCCTCCGCGGTGCTCGATGCCGACATCATCCTGAAGGTGCAGCGGCCGACCGAGGCTGAGCTGAAGACCTACAAGCCGGGCGCGCTGGTCGTCGCGACCATGGATCCGTACGGCCACGACGACGCGGTCAGGGCCATGGCTCAGGCCGGCGTTACAGCGTTCGCGATGGAATTCATGCCGCGCATCACGCGCGCGCAGTCGATGGACGTTCTGTCCAGCCAGGCGAATCTCGCCGGCTACGAAGCCGTGATCGATGCGGCCGGCAACTACGGCCGCGCCATTCCGATGATGATGACGGCCGCCGGTACCGTTCCTGCCGCCCGCGTCTTCGTCATGGGGGCCGGTGTCGCCGGGCTGCAGGCGATCGCCACGGCGCGCCGCCTAGGCGCGGTGGTCACGGCCACCGATGTGCGTCCCGCCGCCAAGGAGCAGGTCGAATCGCTCGGCGCCAAGTTCATCGCGGTCGAGGACGAGGAGTTCAGGCAGGCCGAGACGGCGGCGGGCTACGCCAAGCCGATGTCGGCGGAGTACCAGGCCAAGCAGGCCGCGCTCGTCGCCGAGCACATCAAGAAGCAGGACATCGTCATCACCACGGCGCTTATTCCGGGCCGCCCCGCGCCGAAGCTCGTCTCGGCCGCGATGGTCGCCTCGATGAAGCCGGGCTCGGTTCTGGTCGACCTTGCGGTCGAGCGCGGCGGCAACGTCGAAGGCGCGAAGGCCGGCGAGGTGGTCGATGCCGCCGGCGTGAAGATCGTCGGTTACCTCAACGTGGCCGGCCGGATCGCCGCATCCGCCTCGGCGCTCTACGCGCGCAATCTTTATACGTTCGTCGAGACGCTCATCGACAAGACGAACAGGAAGATCGCGGTCAACTGGGACGACGAGCTGGTGAAGGCAACCGTGCTCACCCGCGATGGCAAGGTCGTGCATCCCGCGTTCTCCGGTGAAGGGAAGGCCGCATGAACGAGACCCTTACTCCCGATCAGGCCGCCCAGGCGGCCGAGGGTGCGCGCCAGGCGGCACAGATGGCGCACGATGCCGCCAACGCCGCGGCCGCTTCCGCCGCGCAGGCGCAGACCTATGCCGAGCAGCTTGCCGACGCCGCCGGTGCGGCGGTGCATGCCACGACGGGCGGAGCGATTGATCCGGTCGTCTTCCGCCTCTCGATCTTCGTGCTGGCGATCTTCGTCGGCTATTACGTCGTGTGGTCGGTGACGCCAGCTCTGCATACGCCGCTGATGTCGGTCACCAACGCCATCTCGTCGGTCATCGTGGTCGGCGCGCTGCTTGCCGTTTCGGTGCCGCTCGCCGAAGCCGGCGGCGGTTCCGGTCACTGGTGGGCACGCGGCTTCGGTTTCGTTGCGCTGGTGCTTGCCTCGGTGAATATCTTCGGCGGCTTCCTCGTCACCCAGCGCATGCTGGCGATGTATCGCAAGAAGACGCCCACGGCGCCGAAGAAAGCGGCCTGACGCCATGATCAACGCCGACATCGCCGCGCTGCTCTATCTCGTCGCCGGCGTCCTGTTCATCCAGGCGCTGCGCGGGCTTTCAAATCCCGAGACGTCGCGCCGGGGCAACTATCTCGGGATGGCCGGCATGGCGATCGCGGTCGTCACCACGTTGCTGGTGGCCGGCCCCAATCTCTCCAGCCTCGGGCTGATCGTGCTCGCCATCGTCATCGGCGGCGGCATCGGCGCCTATATCGCCCGCTCCATCGCCATGACGGCGATGCCGCAGCTCGTCGCCGCCTTCCATTCGCTGGTCGGCCTTGCCGCGGTGATGGTCGCGGCCGCGGCGCTCTATGCGCCGACCGCCTTCGGCATCGCTAACGCCAACGGCAGCATCCACGGGCAGAGCCTGATCGAGATGTCGCTCGGCGTCGCCATCGGCGCGCTCACCTTCACCGGTTCGGTCATCGCGTTCCTGAAGCTCGACGGCCGCATGTCGGGCAAGCCGATCATCCTGCCCAACCGGCACCTGATCAATCTCGCGCTGGCCGCGCTCCTGGTGCTGTTC
>CAYOUO010000042.1:0-4349 GCA_964407155.1 uncultured Hyphomicrobiales bacterium
GAGCGGCAACTGGATGGACGTCGCGCCCCTCACTCTGGACCCCGGCCTTCGCCGGGGTGGCGGTCGCGGATTGGACCGGCGCTTCGAGCTTCGTCATTCCGCCCCCCGGGTCCGGCCGATGGTCCCCGAGGATAAACTCCAGCCGGAATCCAGAATCATTCGCGACGCTTGGCCCTCACCCGCTCATTCCTGCGAAAGCAGGAATCCAGCCGACGGTTCAGCACGACTGGACGAAGATATGAAGCGACTATCCGGACACTCCACGGCCTACGCCCACCGATATTTGGATCCCTGCTTTCGCAGGGGTGAGCGGCAACTGGATGGACGTCGCGCCCCTCACTCTGGACCCCGGCCTTCGCCGGGGTGACGGCGGAGGATTGGGCCGGCGCGAGGATAAACTCCAGCCGGAATCCAGAGTCATTCGCGACGCTCATCCATTACCCGCTCATTCCTGCGCAAGCAGGAATCCAGCCGACGGTGCAGCCGAACTGCGGCAACCGATGCCGGCTACAGCAGCCCCACCTCGCGCAGCTTGCCTTCGACGGCGCTGCGGTCGAACGGCTTCAGGAGGTATTCGTCGGCTCCGGCGCGGAGCGCCTTGGCGATCTGCGCCACGTCGGCCTCGCTCACGCAGAAGACGACCTTCGGGTGGCGGCCGCCATCGATACGGCGAAGGCTGGTCAGGAACTCGAGCCCGTCCATCTCCGGCAGTTGCCAGTCGAGCAGGATCATGTCGGGCATCTGGCGCCGGCACATGTCCAGCGCCGTCACCCCGTCATCCGCCTCGGCCACGGAGAAACCGAAGTCCTCCAGAATCCGCCGGGCGACCTTTCTGATCACACTGGAATCGTCGACAAGCAGGCAGGTGCGCATGGCCCTCGATCCACCGCGGTGCGGTAAGCCGTCCCAGCTTGGACCGGACGGGTTAACGTCGCCTGAACCGCTCAGGCCGCGGCGAGTTCGGCGACCACGACGACGTCAGCCTCCTCAAGGCGGGCCGCGACCTGCATCCCACAGGCCCGCGCCAGGGCGCCGGTGTAGTAGGCCTGCACCGCGGTGGCATCCACCACGATCCCCTCCAGATCGCCCGGCACCAGCTTCTCGAAGGCCGGCGGCACGCGGGCGTTCGGACCGCTGGAGCGCAGGATGAAGCGCGGCGGAGACGCGCTCTCCACCGTCACCTTGATGAGGCCGCCGCGCGGGATCGCCGTCGCCGAAAGGAGCACGAGATTGAGCAGCAGCTTCACCAGGTTCTTGGGCATGAGCACGCGCGGCGCTTCCCACGCGAATTCCGCCTTCTCGCCTTCCATGTATCCGCGGGCGACCTTCTCGGCATCGGCGAGGTCGATCTCGGCCCCGGCGGAGCCCGCCGCACCGAAGGCCAGACGGGCGAACTGCAGTTTGGCCGAAGCCTGCCGGGCGCTCTTGCGGATCAGCGTGAACGCGAATTCCTGCATTTCCTCGCCGTTGTCCTCGTCGAGGACCTCGAGGCCGTTGATGATGGCGCCGACCGGAGAAATGATGTCGTGACACACCCGGCTGCACAGCAGGGCGGCGAGATCGAGCGCGCCGAGTTCGCTGACGTTGACCACCATCGCCCTCCCGAATCGTCATTCCAGCCGGTTTTATGGGGCATACACTGGCGGTCCCGTGCTTGCCAACCGGCCAAAACCCGCCTAATTGGCGGCGAGGCTAGGCCACGCGCCTGCCGCTATTTCCGTTAGAATATTTGTCGATTCGAACCGTTCCACGGGGTCCATTTCCGCCATGAATCGCTTCCTGCGCATCACACTGGCAGCCGCCGCGGCCTGGCTGGCTGCAACTCTGGCGTCGCAAACCCCCGCTTCAGCCGCGCAGTGCGTTCCCGGCCCGGGCCCCTACGCGCCCTATTCCTCGAACGACCTCATCGTTGCGGGCCACCGCTTTTTCGGCGATGTGTCCCAGGGCTTGGCGACCATCGTCGAGCGGGCGGTCTCCAAGTATGGCCTGCCGAACGGATACATCCTCGGCCAGGAAGGCTCCGGCGCGATCATCGGCGGTCTGCGCTACGGCGAAGGCACGCTGTCCACCAAGAACGCCGGCCAGTGCGAGATTTTCTGGCAGGGGCCGAGCATCGGTCCCGATCTCGGCGGCAACGGCGACCGGGTGATGATGCTGGTCTACAATCTTCCCGATGTGCGCGCCGTCTTCCGCCGTTACTACGGCGTCGCCGGCTCGGCCTATGTCGTCGCCGGTTTTGGCATGACGGTTCTCAGCAATCGCGACGTGTTCGTCGTGCCGATCGTCTCCGGCGTGGGAGCGCGTTTTGGCCTCAACCTCAGCTACCTTAAATTTACCGACCACCCGACCTGGAACCCGTTCTGAAACTGATAGGGTCATCGAGGCGGGCATGGAGGGACCGTTCATCTCTTGATGCTATGACCGTAACTACAGGCTGCCCGGCTCGGAGGATCGCGTGATCCAGGCTGCAATGTACTTCGCTCTCGGCTTGTTGACGGCGTGCCTGGTCGTGCTCGTCATCATGCCGGCGATCTGGCGGCGGGCGGTCCGCCACACGCGGGCCCGCGTCGAGGCTTCGTTGCCGATGACGCTGGCCGAAATCGAGGCGGACAAGGATCAGCTGCGCGCCAATTTCGCCGTCGCCAACCGCAAGCTCGAACTGGAAGCGGAAACGCTCCGCGGCAAGCTCGCGGAGGACACGGTCACCGGCGGCCGTACGCGCGACGAGCTCAGCGCCCTCACCCGCGCCCGCGCCGCGCTCGGCGAAACGGTCGCGGCGCTGGAAGAGCGTGTCGCCGAATTGTCCGGTGCGCTCGCGACCTCGGAAAACAAGCTCGCGACCGCCGCGACCGAGATCGCGGTCCGCGACCGGGCGATGTCCGATCTCGACAATCGCATCGCGGACTTGAAGGCCGAGGTGGCCGCCGCGCTTGTCAGCAGCGAAGAGCAGCGGGTCGAGGTGGTGGCGCGCAACACCGAGGTCGCCAACATGAGCGACCGTCTCGCCACCGCGATCGCAGCGCAGAAGGAAGCCGAAACGCACCGCGACAGGATCACCGCGGAGCTCGCGCTCGAACGCGACCGGCTTTATGCCGAACAGAAGCGGGCGGATGGGCTTTCCGCCGGGCTTGCCGCGCTCGAGGCGGAGCGGATCAGCCGGCTCGCCGAGCTCGAGCGAACCTCTGCCGACCGCCAGAGCCTCGCACGCGAGCTTGAAGTGCATCGCGCGGGCAAGGGCGCCGCTCCCGCGGCGGAAGTCGACAGCCTGCGCAAGGCGCTCGCCGCCGCCGAACGCGAGCGCAGCGATCTGCTCGCCCGCCTCTCTGCCGAGAACGACCTGCTCCGCGATCGTCTCGGCGAGGTTGCAGCCAGCGTCGCGCGCATGGGGCAGCCGGCGGACACCAAGCCGCTTCCGCCGCCGGCGGAAACGTCCCTCGGCCGCGGCGTGGCGGCTGCACCGGCAGCCGAGGAAACCGCGCTCGCCGACTATCCACTCGCCGAGCGCGCCACCGGCACGCGGCACTGAAGCTATCGGTCAGAACCCGACGCGGTCGCTTCCCTTCAGCTTCAGCCGCTCGCGCGCCTCGGCCGGCGTCGCGATCGCGTAGCCGAGTTCCTCGACGATGCGGCGGATCTTGGCGACTTCGTCGGCGTTCGACGTCGCCATCTTGCCGCGCCCGATGTAGAGGCTGTCCTCGAGACCGACGCGCACGTTGCCGCCCATCATCGCGGCCTGGGTGGCGAACGGAATCTGATGCCGGCCGGCGGCGAGCACCGACCAGCGATAGTCGTCGCCGAACAGGCGGTCGGCGGTTTCCTTCATGAACATCAGGTTGCGCATCTCCGCGCCGATGCCGCCGAGGATGCCGAAGATGATCTGCACGAAGAACGGCGGCTCGATCATCTTGCGATCGACGAAATGCGCCAGATTGTAGAGGTGCCCGACGTCATAGCACTCATGCTCGAACCGGGTGCCGTGTTCCTTGCCAAGCAGTTCGATGATGCGGGCGATATCGCGGAACGTGTTGCGGAAGATGAAGTCGTCGGTGCCGCGCAGATAGGGCTCTTCCCAGTCGAACTTCCATTCCCTGTAGCGGTCGGCGAGCGGGAAGATGGCGAAGTTCATCGACCCCATGTTGAGCGAGCACATCTCCGGTCTGGCGGCGAGCGGCGCCTGAAGGCGGTCTTCGACCGTCATGTTGAGACCGCCGCCTGTCGTGATGTTGAGCACGGCGTCGGTCGACTGCTTGCTCACCGGCAGGAACTGCATGAACACCTTCGGGTCCGGCGAGGGCCGACCGGTGTTCGGGTCGCGGGCATGGAGATGAAGGATCGCCGCGCCTGCTTCC
>CAYOUO010000043.1:0-2778 GCA_964407155.1 uncultured Hyphomicrobiales bacterium
CGCAAGCTCGCCGAGGCCCGCATCACCCATCTTGCCCGCTACGATTCGCTGACCGGGCTGCCCAACCGCGCCCACCTGCGCGAGCGCATGGAGGATACGCTGGCCGCGGCCGGCTCGCAGCCGGTTGCCGTCATGTTCGTCGACCTCGATCAGTTCAAGCAGGTCAACGACACCCTCGGGCACCCGCGTGGCGACCTGCTGCTGAAGCTGGTGGCCGACCGCCTGCGCCGCATCGTGCGCTCGACCGATCTGGTCGCCCGTTTCGGCGGCGACGAGTTCGTCATCGTGCAGTCGCCGCTGGCGGGTCCCGACGAGGCGGCGGCGCTGGCGCGCCGCGTTGTCACCGCGCTCTCCGAGACCTATGACATTGACGGTCATCAGGTCGTCATCGGCGCCACCGTCGGCATCGCCATGTCGCCCCGCGATGCAATCGGTCCCGACCACCTGCTGAAGATCGCCGACATGGCGCTCTATTGGGCGAAGTCCGATCAGCGCGGCACCTCGCGCTTCTTCGAGCCGGAGATGGACATCCGCGCCCATGCCCGCCGCACGCTCGAGCTCGACCTCAGGCACGCGCTCGCCAACAATTCGTTCCAGCTTTTCTACCAGCCGCTCTTCGACATGAAGACCAAGCGGGTCTCGACCTGCGAGGCGCTGCTGCGCTGGCCGCATCCGCTGCGCGGCATGATCTCGCCGGCGGAGTTCATTCCCGTCGCCGAGGAGATGGGCCTTATCGTCGAGCTCGGCAAATGGGTGTTGCGCGAGGCGTGCCGCACCTGCATGACGTGGCCGGGGAGCGTGCGCGTCGCCGTCAACCTGTCCGCCAGCCAGTTCAGTCGCGGCGACGTGGTGGAGACGGTCATGGAGGCGCTGACGGAGTCCGGGCTTTCGGCGAACCGGCTCGAGATCGAAATCACCGAGACGGTTCTGGTGCAGAACACGCGTGCCGCCCGCGCCATCCTGCAGCGGCTGAGCGATCTCGGCGTGCGCGTATCGCTGGACGACTTCGGCACCGGCTACTCCAGCCTGAGCTATCTCCAGAGCCTGCCGCTGAACAAGGTCAAGATCGACCGCTCGTTCCTGGAGGATCTGGAGACCGGCGACCGGGCGCTGGTCCTGCTGCGCGGCATCGCCCAGCTCAGCGCCAACCTCGGCCTCGAGGTCACCGTCGAGGGCATCGAGACCGGCGACCAGCTCGCGCTCATCTCGTCCGAGGAGAGCATCACCGAAGTCCAGGGCTGGCTGTTTGCGCCGGCGCTGCCCGCCCGCGAGATCGGCACGTTGCTGGAGCGCAGCGCCATGCCGCATCTGGTCGAGCGCGTCGCCTAGCTCTTTGCTTAAAGAATAGGCCAAGTTGTCCCAGTTTGGGACAGCGCCTGCTCAATCGTTAATATCTCAATCTCGGCAGTAATTCCGGCCCGCAGCAATGCCGGTCGCCGGACACGGCTGCAATTTTCCAAGAAATACATCCATTTTCATTGCTTTTGAGGCGGAGCGCGCGATCGGTCTGCGGCGCCATTATCGCGTCGGACAGACTATATTAAGATTAGTTCTTTACTTTTCATTAAACTTCGGTTAACCCTGACGATCGGCGGGTGGGTTCGTAGCGTCGAAAGTCGAGGAAAATGGGTGCGCCTCAGATAAGGGCACCGCTTCCCTTTCAGGAGCGGTTGGGGCTGCTGGTCGAGCAGGTCGAATACCGGCGGGCCGATACGGACCGCGAACGCGAGGCGATTTATCGCCTCCGGTACGACGCGTATCTGCGTGAGGGCGCCATCCAGCCGAATTTCGGTCGCCGCCTGGCCGACCGGTACGACGATCTCGACAACGCGTGGCTGATCGGCCTTTACCTCAACGGCCGGCTGGCGTCGTCGATGCGCATCCATGTCGCCAACCGCGACTATCCGGGCATGGTCGCTGCCGACGTTTTCGGCGACGTCGTCCTGCCCGAACTCGAGGCGGGCAAGACGATCGTCGACCCGACCCGCTTCGTCGCCGATGCCGAGATGACCCGGCTCTATCCCGAACTCGCCTACCTGACGGTGCGCGTCGGCCACATGGCGGCGGAATATTTCGACGCAGATATCGTGCTGGCAACGGTGCGGCAGGAGCATCAGGCGTTTTACCGGCGCGTATTTGGCCATACCGCGGTCTGCGAGCCGCGCTCGTATCCGCTGCTGATCAAGCCGCTCAGCCTCATGATGCTCGACGTGAATGCGTCGCGCCCGATGATCAATGCGCGCTATCCCTTCTTCGTTTCCTCGCAGGAGGAGAGGGTGCGTGTGTTCGGGCCGCGTCCCGCTGCCTTCCAGCATTCGCCGACGGTCGTGCCTCTCGCGGTTTAGCCGTGCTCGCCCTATAACCCCAGCCATGGCCGCGCGGTTATCGCGCCGATCTGCGACGGGGTTGTGATGAAATTCACCGGCCGTGAGGACGACGCGCTGAAGGGGTCCGCTGAGCTATCGGTGCTCTGCCGCTGCCGGCTCTCGAGCGCGTGACCATCATGAAGCGTCGCATCATCATCGATACCGATCCGGGACAGGACGACGCCGTCGCCATCCTGCTGGCGCTCGCATCGCCCGACGAAATCGAGGTGGCGGGCATCGTGGCCGTCGCCGGAAACGTGCCGCTGGCGCACACGGAGCGCAATGCCCGGCGCGTCGCCGAGCTTGCCGGCTTCCCCGACATTCCGGTTTACGCCGGCTGCTCGCGGCCGATGGCCCGCAAGCTGGTCACCGCCGAGCACGTCCACGGCCGCACCGGACTCGACGGCGTCGA
>CAYOUO010000044.1:0-5712 GCA_964407155.1 uncultured Hyphomicrobiales bacterium
GGTCGCTATCATGACGCCACGCCACGCGCGTGGAGCCAGCGCGACACGGTGCCATTCAGCGCCGCGCCGATCGCTTCGTCGCCCAGCGTATCAATCGCGTCGTCGAGGACCGCCGCGATCAAGAGCCGCTCGGCCAGCGCCCGCGGCACGCCGCGCGCCATCAGGTAGAAAAGTTGCTCCTCGTCGATCTGGCCGGACGTCGCGCCATGGCCGCACTGCACGTCGTCGGCAAAAATCTCGAGCTCGGGCTTGGCCGCGAACTGCGCGACCGGCGACAGCAATAGGGCCTTCGACATCATCTTGGCGTCGGTCTTCTGCGCATCGGGATCGACGATGATCTTGCCCTGAAACACGCCTTCCGCCTCGCCGTCGGCGACGCTCTTGTAGAGAACCCGCGTCATCGCATTGCCGAGCGCGTGCTCGATCAGAAGCGTGTTGTCGGCGTGCTGCCGTCCGCCCACCATCGTCGCGCCGGCGAGCATCGCCCGCGCATGCTCGCCGCCGGTCGTCAGGTAAAGATCCGAGCGCGCCACGGCGGCGCCCGCGTTCAGCACGAGGTGACGCAGTTCCGCCGCCGGCGAAAGCCCGAGCATCGTCGCGCCGAGATGGATCGCGTCGGCTGCGTCGGTCTGCACCTTGACGTAGGCGAGGCTCGCGCCCTCGCCCACGATCCCGCCCATCACGACGTTGGTCTGGTAATGCACGGCCCCCACGCCGCGGTGCGTCTCGATCAGCTTCAGGCTGGCGCCGGCTCCAAGATCGAGTGCGTGGCGCGCGAAGCCCGCTCCGCCCGTCGCCACGTGCACGATTTCCACCGGCCGCGCGATCACCGCGCCCGGCGCGACGCGGATCGCGATGCCATCGGCGGCGAACGCCACGTTGAGCGCTACCGCCACGTTGCCTTCCGCCTGCGGTACGCGCGTGAACAGCCGCTCGCTCACTTCGTCGTCGGCTTTCAGCAGACCGGCGAGTGGCGCCGGCACGATCCCGACATCGGCGAGCGCATCGAGATCGGACAGTTCCGGGAAGAAATGCCCGTCGACCAGCACGAGTTTCAGCCGGTCGAGACCGGCAAGCGGGTCCGCCGTTTCCTTCAGCGCCCGCGCTGCCGCTTCGACGGTTGGCCGCGCCGCCGGCGCCGGCGCTCCGCGCAGCAACGCCCGGAGGTCGGTGTACTTCCACTCCTCCACCCGGCGCGTGGGGAGGCCGTCCTTCCGGAACAGCGCGAATGCCTTCTCGCGCACCGCGCGCACGCGCGGACCGCCCGGCAGCGTCGCTAGGACCTGCGTGAAATTCTCCGCGATCGCCTGCTCGGCAGGCGTGCGCACACTGCGAACCTCGGCCGTCATCGGTTTCGCCTCAGGCCGCCTTGCCGGTGAACTCGGCATAGCCCTTCTCTTCCAGTTCGAGCGCGAGCTCCTTGCCGCCCGAGCGCACGATCCTGCCCGCCGAAAGCACGTGGACGCGATCCGGCACGATATAGTTGAGCAGCCGCTGGTAGTGCGTCACGACGATGAAGCCGCGCTCCGGCGACTTCATCTTGGTCACGCCGTCGCCGACGACGCGCAGCGCATCGATGTCGAGACCGGAATCGGTCTCGTCCATCACGCAGAGCGTCGGGTCGAGCAGCGCCATCTGCATGATTTCGTTGCGCTTTTTCTCGCCGCCTGAGAAGCCAACGTTGAGCGGCCGGCGCAGCATCTCGTCGCTCACGTCGAGCCGCTTCGCGGCTTCGCGCACCCGCCGCAGGAAGTCCGGCGTGGAAAGCTCGGCCTCGCCGCGCTGCTTGCGCTGCGCGTTCAGGGCCGCCTTGAGAAACGTCATCGTCGCCACGCCCGGAATCTCGACCGGGTACTGGAAGGCGAGGAACACGCCCGCGGCCGCGCGCTCGTCCGGCGCGAGTTCGAGCAAATCGACGTCGTTGAAGCGGATCGAGCCTTCCGTCACCTCGTAGCCTGGCCGCCCGGCAAGCACATAGGCAAGTGTCGATTTGCCGGAACCGTTAGGCCCCATGATCGCATGGGTTTCCCCCGCGTTCACCGTGAGGTCGATGCCTTTCATGATCTCCTTGCCCTCGTCGCCGGTGATGCGAGCGTGCAGGTTCTTGATTTCGAGCAGATGCGCCATGCCAGTTCTTCCGGTTATTCGTTGCCCCACCGCCAGCGCCATGCGCCGTCGGTGGTTCGCCGGCTCACGACGACGAGCGCGGCCACGAGGATTGCTTCGACGAGAAAGAAAGCGCCGAGATCGGTGCCCTGCGGATGCGTCCGCGAGCCGACCAGCAGCCACGCCGCAACGACGATCGCGGCGAGGAAGCCGAGCGTCACCGCCCAGCCCTGCCAGGTCACCGGCGTCGCGCCGTAGCCGTACCGTTTCGGTTTGAACCAGACTGCGGTCACTGCCGTTCTTCCGTTTCGCCTAGCGTGGGTAGTCGATGTGGCGGATGTGGTCGTAGTGCTGCGAGCGTGCGTCGAAGCGTTTCAACACGGCGCGCGCCTGCGGCGGAACGAACGCGGTCTCGTAGTCCTCGCCAACGAAAGCCTTCACACTGTCGAGGGAATCGAACCGCATGATCGTGATGAACTCCACCTCGTCGCCGACCGTTCGCCGCAGCAGATCGATGCCGTGGTATCCGGCGATCTTCTTGCCGGCGATGATCTCGAAGACTTCATCCTGAACGATGCGCTGATAGGCGTCGGCGTTCCCGGGCGTCGTCCAGCCATGCCAGATGCGGTAGATCACGGCGCTTCCCCGGGATTAGCCCACGCTTCCCTCGAGGCTGATCGAGATCAGCTTCTGCGCCTCGACGGCAAACTCCATGGGCAGCTGCTGGATCACGTCCTTGACGAAGCCGTTGACGATCAGCGCCACCGCCGCCTCGTCGTCGAGCCCGCGGCTCTTGGCGTAGAACAGCTGGTCGTCGGAAATCTTCGACGTCGTCGCCTCGTGCTCGAACGTCACCGAGGAATTCTTCGCCTCGATGTAGGGGATGGTATGGGCGCCGCACTTGTCGCCGATGAGGAGCGAATCGCAGTTCGTGTAGTTGCGCGCCCCGGTCGCCTTGCGGTGGCTGGTGACCAGGCCGCGATAGGTGTTCTGCGAAAAGCCCGCCGCGATGCCCTTGGAGATGATGCGGCTCTTCGTGCGCTTGCCGAGATGCGTCATCTTGGTGCCGGAGTCGATCTGCTGGTGACCGTTCGACACCGCGATCGAATAGAACTCGCCGACCGAGTCGTCGCCCCGCAGGATGCAGCTTGGATACTTCCAGGTAATCGCCGAGCCGGTCTCCACCTGCGTCCACGAGATCTTGGAGCGGTCGCCGCGGCAGTCACCGCGCTTGGTGACGAAATTGAAGACACCGCCCTTGCCGCTGGCATCGCCCGGATACCAGTTCTGCACGGTCGAATACTTGATCTCTGCATCGTCCAGCGCAACGAGCTCGACCACCGCCGCGTGGAGCTGGTTCTCGTCGCGCGTCGGCGCCGTGCAACCCTCGAGGTAGGAGACGTAAGCCCCTTCCTCGGCGATGATCAGCGTGCGCTCGAACTGGCCGGTGTTCTTCTCGTTGATGCGGAAATAGGTCGAGAGCTCCATCGGGCAGCGCACGCCCTTCGGCACGAACACGAACGAGCCGTCGGAGAACACCGCCGAGTTCAGCGTCGCATAGAAGTTGTCGGTCGTCGGCACGACCGAGCCGAGGTACTTCTTCACGATCTCCGGGTATTCGCGGATCGCCTCGGAGATCGAGCAGAACAGCACGCCGGCCTTCTTCAGCTCCTCGCGGAACGTCGTCACCACCGAAACCGAATCGAACACCGCGTCGACCGCGACCCTGGCGCCCTCGACGCCGGCGAGCACCTCGCGCTCCTTGAGCGGGATGCCGAGCTTCTCGTAGGTCTTCAGCAGCTCGGGATCGACCTCGTCGAGGCTCTTCGGCCCCTTCGTGCTCTTCGGCGCTGCGTAGTAGTAGATGTCGTTGAAGTCGATCTTCGGATACTTCACCCGCGCCCAGGTCGGCTCGGTCATGGTCAGCCAGCGGCGATAGGCGCCGAGCCGCCATTCCAGCATCCATTCCGGCTCGTTCTTCCTGGCCGAAATGAAGCGCACGATGTCTTCCGAGAGGCCTTTCGGCGCCTTCTCGGAGGCGATATCCGTGACGAAACCGTATTTGTATTGATCGACGTCGATCCGGCGCACCTGATCGACCGTCTCCTGAACGGCAGGCATTTCTCACTCCATCCACTGCGGTTTCAAGGACCGCGGGCGAGGCATTTACTGCGGAACGGCGGCTGAAGCAGCCCTGTCTCAGGCAGCCCTGGTCGCTCCGGACGCGACCTGCTCTAGCACGTGTCGCCACGCAGTTGCGAATAAATCTAAATCAGCCTCCGTCGAGGCCCACCCTCAGCTAATGCGGATCGCGCATTTTGCCAGACCCGGGGGCACGCCCATGGCCGCAAGTACATGACTTTGCGCCACTTTTCCGGAGGAGCAGGCGGAGCCCGATGAAACTGCCACGCCGGCGAGATCGAGTGCGATCAGGGCGGTTTCGGCCGAAAGCTCCGGCACCGCGAAACAGAGCGTCTGCGGCAGCCGTGGCGCGTTCATCGCGAATATGGTTGCCGACTTGCCAATCTTCGAGGCCCCGGCAATCACGATTTCCGCCAGCCGGTCGCGCCAGGTGCCATAGAGCACTCCCTTGGTAAGGGAGAGGTCGCCTGCCGCCGCCTTGGCCGCCGCACCGAAGCCCGCGATCGCCGCCACGTTTTCGGTTCCGGCGCGCAGCCGCTTCTCCTGCCCGCCGCCGCGCGCCAGCGGCGCGAACGTCCACGCTTCCGCTGCGCGCACGATGGCGCCAGCGCCCTGCGGTCCGCCGATCTTGTGCGCCGACAACGTGAGCGCGTCGACGCCAAGCGCCGTCATGTCTATCGGCATCCGGCCCGCCGCCTGGATGGCGTCGGTATGCACCAGCGCGCCGGCGGCGTGCCCGATCCGCGCTACCTCGGCGACTGGCTGGATCACGCCCGTCTCGTTGTTGGCGAGCATCACCGAGACCAGCGCCCGCTTCCCCTCCGACGCCACCTCGGCCAGCATCCGTTCCAGGGCCGCGAGATCGACGACGCCATTGCCGTCGACGGGAATTGTCCTCACCGCTTCAGGCGCGAACCGCCCGCCGGCAATCACCGAGACGTGCTCGACCGCGCTCACGATCAGCGTATCGAAGCGCGCCGGCTTGCCGTTGAAGCTCCAGTCAGGCGTCAGCACCGTGTTGTTCGCCTCGGTCCCGCCGGCGGTGAACGTCACGGTGCGCGCGTCGGCGCCGACCAATCGCGCGACCTCGCCGCGCGCCGTTTCGATACGCGCGCGAGCAGCGCGACCCTCGGCATGGACCGACGAAGCATTACCCGGCGCGTCGAGCACAGCGGCCATCGCCGCGCGCGCCTCGGGGCGCAACGGCGCGGTCGCGTTGTAGTCGAGGTAGGCGCGGCGGCTGTCAGGCATGATAGATGGCAAACCACGACCGTCCCCGAAAGGCAAATCCGCCGACTCAGGCGCTCGCGGCGCGCGGCAGCTCCTCGTGCGCCACGCGGGTCAGGCTGAAGGCATACGCCGCCTCGGCGCCAAGCGGCCGGCTGAAGTAGAAGCCCTGCCCCTCGTCGCAGCCCTCAACACCAAGCTCGCCCGCCTGTTCAGCGGTTTCGATGCCCTCCGCCG
>CAYOUO010000045.1:0-4848 GCA_964407155.1 uncultured Hyphomicrobiales bacterium
CCCGGCTCGCGGCCGGCCGATGAGGTGCGGCGCGGCACCGTGAGCGCGAAGGCGGTGAGGCGCATGGACAGCGCCACGGCGGCCGCGATCCACACGAGGCCGAGCAGACCGATCTCCCACCAATCCACCGGCAGCGGCACCATGGGCGCGATGAAATAGGACAGCAGATCGCGGTTGAGCGCCATCATCGCCGCCACAGGCAGAATTCTCGTTCCGACGGCGGCGACGTCCTGATGAGCGCGGAGGATCTCGACACAGGTTTTGTCATTGGCGTCGGCGCCTGCCGCCGCCCGGATCGCGCTGCAGGTCCTGCTCTGCTCTTCGGCGCGCTGGAACACCGAGGCAGCCGTCCTGCGGCCGGCCGGAATGCGTGGCTGAACATCCTGCGCCGCGGCCGCTGCCGGAGTGCCGAATACATCGGTCTGGTAGAGATCGTGGCGTGCGAGGACCGCATTGAGGGCTTCCTGGAACGCGGGCCGCTGCAGGTCCGGCGTCGCCGCCACGAGCGTTGCGTTCTCGCAGGCGTCGAAGCTTGCGGCCTGACCGGTGGATGGATCGGGCGCGCAGGCATCGAGCCATGTCGGCGAGATCATGGTGTATTTCCGGATCGGCCGGCCCAGGAAGCCGGAGATGACGGGCCGCCCGGCGGCCGGTGCGCGGTCCGTCGGCAAGGCGCCGCCGTTTGCCAGTGCGAACGCTGAGATACGGGGCCCGAGCGACGCTGCGAGGTCGGCGATCGCGCGCATGACGGCGGCCTGATCGTCGCCGTGGATGGTCTGCGGGAAAAGGATGAGGCGGTCGATCGGCGGCATGAGCGCCACGACGCGCCCGATGACGGCCCGCCGCATATCCGTCGCTGCCAGCGCCGTCATTTCCCCGCGCGTCGGCGACGGCCCGGACGCAGTCGAAGCGGGCTCCGTCGGCTTTTCGGTGGCGAGGGGAGGAGAGGTCGGCGTGAGGTCGGGAAGCCTCCGGTTAAGTGCGTCCAGCGCGCCACTGCCGAAGGTGCGGGTTGCGAGAGACGCGCCCGGATTGATCCCGGTGAGCGGGGTCAGGTCCTCCGGCGCCGGCGGCGGCCGCGGCGGCAGGGCAGCGTCGAACGCAGCCAGAAGCGCCGGCAGGTTGGCATCGTCGCTGCGAAATGCTGCGTTCCACCCGTTCTTGCCCGCCATCTGCGCGGCGATCTGCTGCAGCTTTTCGCCGCCGAAGCCCTGCGCCACCTCGCCGATGGCCGAGGTGAACAGTTCGAACGCGACGACAAGCAGGAGCGCGATGAGAACGCCGAGCCAGCGGTTCCGCGGCGCCTCGTCCTCGCCGCGCACGGTGTCCTTGAGCCAGTCGATGGCGTACGCCACCGCCGAGGCGACCAGAAGGCCGCCTCCCCAGAAGACGATAGAGCTGTCTTCGGCGCGATCGGTCAGCATGAGAAAAACGGAGAAGCCCGTCGCGATGCCGAGCAGCGCACAAACGATTGCCCGCCAGTAGGCGGCGCGGCTCAGGCGGCGCGAAGGCTGCGTCGGCTTCTGAATTTCGGTCGCCCCGTCCATGCGTTCCCGAGCCCGCCAGCATCGACCCTGCGTCGGTCTTCGCGACCATAGGATGCACGGCGGTCCGGTGGCGCCGCAAGTCCCCTGCGCCAGAGGGCGAGCGTCCTTCGCTTCACGCCGGCGCCGCGACACAGGATAGTGTGACGGAGGATACCGCAGTTCCACCATCCGGCACGGAAATGGCAGGAGCCCGCATCGCGCAGCCTGGATGGCGCCGATTCATCAAACCATTACGCCGCCGGGCTAGGAGATGACGATTCCAGCGGCACAGAACCGGAGAAGCAGAGATTGGCGAAGGTTCCATCAGGGGTTGGCCCGCAGTACCCGCAGGTGCTCGTGCTCATCGGCGCCACGGGCGATCTTTCTCGCCGCAAGCTGCTGCCCGGGCTCTTCCACCTCGCCAGCGCCGGCTTCATTCCCGCATGCCGCATCGTCGGAGTGTCGCTTGACGACATTGACGCGGATGGATTCCGGGCAATCGCACGCGCCGCGCTGACGGAGTTTTCAACCCGGAAGGTCACCGATGCGGCCTGGAACGAATTTTCTGCCGCGCTCGATTATGTGCCGATGGCAGCGGGTGCGGCCGCGCTGCGCGATGCGGTCACGCGGGCCGAACAGGCGATGGCGGGCGAGAGCCGCCGCATCCACTATCTGAGCGTTCCGCCGAATGCCGCGCTGTCCGCGGTTCACCTTTTGGCCGAGGCCGGGCTCGTCGAGCGCTCGCGCATCATCATGGAGAAGCCGTTCGGCGTCGATCTCGCCAGCGCCGTCTCGCTGAACGCGAGGCTGCATGAGGTGTTCGCCGAGGACCAGATTTTCCGCATCGACCACTTCCTCGGCAAGGAGCCGGCGCAGAACATTCTCGCCTTCCGCTTCGCCAATGGCCTCTTCGAGCCAATCTGGAACCGCAACTTCATCGATCACGTGCAGATCGACGTGCCGGAGACGCTGGCGCTGGGACACCGCGCCGCCTTCTACGAGCAGACCGGCGCCTACCGCGACATGGTGGTCACGCACCTGTTTCAGATTCTCGCCTTCATGGCGATGGAGCCGCCGACGGCGCTGGAGCCGAAGCCGATCAGCGAAGAAAAGAACAAGGTCTTCCGCTCCATGGTGCCGATCAATCCCGCCGAGGTCGTGCGCGGACAGTATGTCGGCTACCGGTCGGAGAAGGGCGTCGATCCGGAATCCGACACCGAGACGTTCATCGCCCTCAAGTGTCACATCGACAACTGGCGCTGGGCGGGCGTGCCGTTCTTCCTGCGTACCGGCAAGCGCATGGCCGAGGGACAGCGCATCATCTCGATCGCCTTCCGCGAGCCGCCGAAGAGCATGTTCCCCGCCGGCTCCGGGGTCGGTGCACAAGGGCCCGACCACCTGACGTTCGATCTCGCCGACGCGGCGAAGGTATCGCTGTCGTTCTACGGCAAGCGGCCGGGTCCCGGTATGCGCCTCGACAAGCTGTCGATGCAGTTCGCAATGCACGAGACCGGCATGCTTGGCGAGGTCCTCGAGGCGTACGAGCGGCTCATCCTCGATGCGATGCGCGGCGACCACACGCTGTTCACCACCGCGGAGGGCATCGAGCGGCTATGGGAAGCGTCGATCCCGCTTCTGGAGACGCCGCCGCCGGTGCGGCTCTACGAGCCGGGCTCCTGGGGACCCAAATCGATCCACCAGCTCATCGCGCCGCATGCCTGGCGGCTGCCGTTCGAGCGCGCCTGGCGCGACCCCAACGTGCACGGAGCGTGAGCGACGCCGCGGCGCGGCGACGTTTTACTCATCGCCTGTAGCTTCGCGCCGCGTTTTCTGCTGCTCAGCATTCTCAGAACAGGAACCCCTCAACAAACCGCCAAATAAAAAGGCCCGCCACGGTGACCGTGACGGGCCTTCTGCAATTCGGGGCGGACCAAACGCTTGCGCGCCCGACCCGCCGAACTGTTTTCAGACCGAGTAGTACATGTCGAACTCGACCGGGTGCGGCGTCATCTCGAACCGCGCCACTTCCTCCATCTTGAGCTCGATGTAGGAGTCGATGAAGTCGTCGCTGAACACCTCGCCGGCCTTGAGGAACTCACGGTCCTTATCGAGGCTGCCGAGCGCTTCGCGCAGCGACCCGCAAACCGTCGGGATCTTCTTCAGCTCCCGCGGCGGCAGGTCGTAGAGGTTCTTGTCCATCGCCTCGCCGGGATTGAGCTTGTTCTTGATGCCGTCGATGCCGGCCATCAGCATGGCCGCGAAGGCGAGGTAGGGGTTCGCACCCGGGTCGGGGAAGCGGACCTCGACGCGCTTGGCCTTCGGGTTGTTGGTGACCGGAATGCGGCACGAGGCCGAGCGGTTGCGCGACGAGTAGGCGAGCAGGACCGGCGCCTCGTAGCCCGGCACCAGCCGCTTGTACGAGTTGGTCAGCGGATTGGTGAAGGCATTCAGCGCCTTGGCATGCTTGATGATGCCGGCGATGTACGACAGGCACTCCTCCGACAGGTCGGCGTAGAGCTTGCCGGCGAACAGCGGCTTGCCGCCCTTCCAGATCGACTGGTGCACGTGCATGCCCGAGCCGTTGTCGCCGTAGATCGGCTTCGGCATGAAGGTCGCCGACTTGCCGTAGGCGTTGGCGACGTTGTGGATGCAGTACTTGTAGATCTGCAGGTGGTCGGCCATCGTCACCAGCGGGCCGAACTTCATGCCGAGTTCGTGCTGCGCCGAGGCTACTTCGTGGTGGTGCTTCTCGACCTTGACGCCCATGGACGCCATCGCCCCAAGCATCTCGGAGCGCATGTCCTGCAGCGAATCGAGCGGCGGCACCGGGAAGTAGCCGCCCTTGGTGCGGATGCGGTGGCCAAGGTTACCCATCTCGTACTCGGTGTCGGAGTTCGAGGGCAGCTCGATGTCGTCGACCTTGAAGCCGGTGTTGTAGGGCGTCACCGAGTAGCGGACGTCGTCGAACACGAAGAACTCGGCTTCCGGACCGACGAAGACCGTGTCGCCGATCTTGGTCTGCTTCAGGTAGGCCTCGGCCTTCTTGGCGATGCCGCGCGGGTCGCGCTCGTAGGGCGCGTCGGTGAGGGGCTCGAGAATGTCGCACACGATCGACAGCGTCGTCTGCGCGAAGAACGGATCGACGCAGGCGCTGGACGGATCCGGCATCAGCTTCATGTCGGATTCGTTGATCGCCTTCCATCCGGCGATCGACGATCCGTCGAACATCAGGCCTTCGGTGAAGACTTCGTCATCGACCAGGGTGACATCGAATGTGACGTGCTGCCACTTGCCACGGGGGTCCGTGAAGCGGAAGTCGACA
>CAYOUO010000046.1:0-9465 GCA_964407155.1 uncultured Hyphomicrobiales bacterium
CAGCACCGCGTCGAGCACGATCTGGCACGCGAACACCGCGATCACGCTCTGCATCTGAAACCGTTCCGGCACGCGCCCGCCGCCGATGATGCCGAGCAGCGACCCGACTCCGAGCAGCGCCAGCAGCCACGGCAGCGTTTCCGGAGAAATGTGCGTCACGTAGAGCAGCGTCGGCGCGATGTAGGAGAACACGACGAAGAAGCCGATGGTGATGAAGAAGATCATCGCGAAGGACAGCCATACCTCCTGCCTCTTTAGCATGCGGAACTGATGCCCGAGCCCGGCGAGACCGCCATGCGCCGGCGCCTGGCGCGGCACCCACAGCGCCAGTGCCGTCAGCGCACAGGCGCCGAGCGCCGCGATCGCCCAGAAGGTGGCGCGCCAGCCGAGCCCGTTGCCGATCCACACCCCGATCGGCACGCCGATGATGTTGGCCACGTTGATGCCCGAAATCACCAGCGCCACCGCACCCGCGTGCCGTTCCGGCCGGACGAGGCTCGCCGCAACCACCAGCGCGATGCCGAAATACGTCCCGTGGCCGACCGAGAGCAGCAGCCGCGCCCCCATCAGCCAGCCGTAGCTCGGCGCCAGCGCACAGAACGCGCTGCCGGCAGTGAACAGGGTGATCAGCGCGAGAAGCGTGGCTCGCCGCTCGAAACTGCCAGTGAGCAGCGCGACGACCGGGCCGCCGACGGCGACGCCGAGCGCGTAGCCGCTGATGAGATAGCCGGCCGTCGGAATATCCACGTCGAGGTCGCCGGCGATGTTGGGCAGGATGCCCGCGACGATGAACTCGCTCGTGCCGATCGCGAACGTCGCAAGGAAAAGCGAGAAGAGCGCGAGCGGCATCGGAGCCTCGGTCCGGGTGGCGGCGAAGGGAAAGACGGCGAACCCCGTCCGAATCCAGCTCGATGGGGACGATGCGCCATAAACGCCCCGGTCCACGAAGCGTCAAGGCGCCGGCAGAAGGCGTTGGCTCCGCCATCCCGGCATGCCTGCCATCTCGATCGGAATGCCGCGCCATACCGCATCGCGGAACGGAAAGCCCCGTTCGAAAGCGAGGCACCGTGCCGAAACCTGTTCACGGATTCCGGGGTTTTAAGCCAGTCCCGCCGCAGGTCATGGCTGGACTGCCAAAATGTCGCAGCCGGCGCCCCGGCGCCCGGTGTAGAACCCGCCCCCGCGATTTTGCGGTGCAACACGGTCAGGCCAGGATGGCCAATGCATCTCCAGTTGGTGCGGATGTGGCTGCCGATGTGAGCGACCACGCGGCAGCGCCATCGCGTGCCGGTTTCTGGGCGCTCACCGTCGGCAGCATCGGCGTCGTCTATGGCGATATCGGCACCAGCCCGCTCTACGCCTTTCGCGAGGCCGCCCGCGCCGCCGCGGCCGATGGCTCGCTCGACCCGGTCGAGGTGCTGGGTGTCCTGTCGCTGATCTTCTGGTCGCTCACCATCATCGTGACGCTGAAGTACGTCGTCATCCTGCTCCGCGCCGACAACCACGGCGAAGGCGGCACGCTCGCCCTGATGGCACTGGCGCAGCGCGCCGTGGGCAAGGCGGCCGTGGTCATCATCCTCGGCATCGTCGCCGCGTCCCTGTTCTATGGCGATGCGGTCATCACGCCGGCGCTCTCCGTCCTCTCCGCCGTGGAAGGCCTCGAGGTGGTGGCGCCGAGCCTCAGCGCCTACATCCTGCCGCTCTCGATCGTCATCCTGCTCACGCTGTTCCTTGCCCAGTCGCGCGGCACCGCGGCGGTCTCCGCCTTCTTCGGCCCGGTCACCATCGTCTGGTTCCTCGTGATCGGCATCGTCGGCCTCGTTCACGTGGCGGCGAACCCGTGGGTCCTCATCGCGCTCAGCCCGGGCTATGCCGTCGGCTACCTCATCAGTCACGGTTTCGTCGGCCTGATCACGCTGGGCGCGGTTTTTCTGGCGGTCACCGGCGCCGAAGCGCTCTACGCCGACCTCGGTCACTTCGGCCCGGTGCCCATCAAGACGGCCTGGCTCGGGCTCGTCCTGCCGACGCTGGTGCTCAACTATTTCGGCCAGGGTGCGCTGGTGCTCGCCCATCCCGAGGCGCTGGCCAACCCGTTCTTCCTGATGATGCCCGACTGGGCGCAGCTTCCCCTCGTCATCCTCGCCACCGTCGCCACCGTCATCGCCAGTCAGGCGGTCATCACCGGCGCCTATTCGCTGAGCCGTCAGGCCATCCAGCTCGGCATCCTGCCGCGGCTGGAAATCCGCCACACCTCCACAACGCTGGCCGGCCAGATCTACGTGCCGCGCGTCAACGCCTTCCTCCTCGTCGGCGTCCTTCTTCTCGTCGGCCTGTTCCGCTCGTCGAGTGCGCTCGCCAGCGCCTACGTCATCGCCGTCACCGGCACGATGGTCGTCACCGCCGTTCTTGCCTTCCTGGTGGTCTGGCGCGTCTGGCGCTGGCGCTGGTACGCCGCCGCGGCGCTGATCGCACCGTTCCTGTTCGTCGACCTGACCTTCCTCACCGCCAACCTGCTCAAGATCGTCGAAGGCGGCTGGTTTCCGCTCCTGCTCGCGGCGATGCTCATCATCGTCATGACGACGTGGCGCCGCGGCAGCCGCATCCTGTCCGACAAGACGCGCCGTCAGGAGGTGCCGCTGGTCGATCTGGTGCGCACACTCCAAAAGCATCCGCCGCCGCGCATGGCCGGCACCGCAGTCTTCCTGACCAGCGACCCCGAGAGCACGCCGACCGCGCTGCTCCACTCGCTCAAGCACTTCAAGGTGCTGCACGAGCACAACGTCATTCTCACCGTCATCACGATGAACGCCCCGAAGGTCGGCAGCAACGACCGCGTGACGATCGACTACCTCACCCCATCGTTCGCGCGGCTGACGCTGCGCTACGGCTTCATGGAAACGCCCAACGTTCCGAAAGCGCTCGCCGCCGCCAAGAAGCTCGGCTGGAGCTTCGACATCATGGCGACGTCGTTCTTCCTGTCACGGCGTTCCATCAAGGTCGCGACGGCGTCGGCCATGCCGGCGTGGCAGGACCGCATCTTCATGCTGCTCACGCGCAACGCCGACGACGCCTCGAGCTATTTCCGCATTCCGACCGACCGCGTCGTCGAAATCGGCACCCAGGTCGCGCTGTAGCCGGCTAGATCGACAGCCGGAGATCCGACAGCGCAGTGCCGATCGACTGGAACGTCGTGATGATCTGGCTCGCCGAGGTGAGCAGAAAGAACTTCGAGGAATCGGTCGCGCAGTTCTGCAGCAGCGTCGAGGTCGGGTCGCCGCCGGTATTCACCTGCACCGTGTAGATGATGATGCCCTGTGCCTTGGCGTTCACGCAGGTTCCCGTGGCCGAACTGCCGCTGCCGTATTGCATGCGATAGTCCACCGACGTGCTCGTCGCGGACCCGTTGCCATACCAGCGGTCCTGGGTGTTGAGACCATCGGACAGCAGGATGATCACCTGCTTGTACTGGTAGGACGAGTCAAACGCGGGCACGGTGAACGGTCCACCGCCGACCAGCGACTGCCAGCCCCACACCAGCCCGATCGGCTGGTTCGTCGAGCCGCCCGCGGTCATGTTGGAGACCATGGTGCTCATCGTCGACCAATTGTAGTTCAGCCCCATCATCGCCTGCAGAGTGTTGCAGGAGCTGTATTGCTCCGCCGGGAACAGCGTCGAAACGTCCGTGCTGGTGGGCGTCGTCGTCAGCTGGTCGTTGCCTGACCCCGTGCCGGGACCAGCGTCGACGCCGGTGCCGACGCTGAAGGGCGACGCGCCGCGGTCGGTCACGCAGCCGTTCCAGCCGTGATGACTGTCGTTGTGCGCATATGGTGTCCATGTCGCCGACCAGACGCCCGCGCTCCAGGTGCCGGCTGTCTGTGCGGTCCATGTGTAGGTCGCGGTCCACTGACCCGCGGCCCAGGTTGTCGTGTTCCAGGTGCCCGAAGTCCAGGTGCCGCTGTGGGAGCGACAGGTGCTCGAAGTCGTGTAGCTGGAATTGTATGTGCCGTTGATGAAGCAGCCCGAGGTCGACGTGCAATTAAACTGGCTCTTGCCAGTGATCGTGCACTTGTTGTTGGCATTGCTGCAGGCGGTCGACGTGGTGTAGGTCGACGTGTAGGCGCCGTTCAGGAAGCACCCCGATGTGCCCGTACACGTACTCGAGGTTGTCTTGCTGCTGATGGTGCATGTGCCGGGCGCGGTGCATGTCGATTGCGTCGTGTACCCGCCGCCTGAACACGTGCCCGATGAAGTGCAAGCGCTTGAGGTTGTCCGCGACGAGGTGTAGGTCCCGCTGACGAAGCACCCCGACGTGCTTGTGCACGTGCTGTATCCCTGTCCCGTAATCGAGCAGGAGCCCAAGGCCAGACAGTTGCTGCGTGGCGAGTTGGATTGATGGTAGCCGGCGCTCTTGTTACAGGTGCCGTTGCTGCCGTCCCACCAGCCGTCGCAAGTTGACTGCGAGGGATTGCAGGACACGTCGTCGAAGGCGATGCCGTCGCAAGCGACGGAAGTCGCAGACGGACAGCCGGTATCGTTGAAGGTGTAGTTACTCGAGCCGACGTCGACGTCCTTCACGAACGGAATGATCGAGACGTAAACGTCGCCGTTCACGCTCGCCGCGTTCTGCAACTGCGTGAGCAGGTTGGTTGTCGCCGTCCTCAGCGCCGTAATCTTGCCGTCGTCATTCATCGAACCGGTATTGTCGAGCACCAGCGCGACGCGCAGCCGCTCGTGACCCCACACCGCCGTCGACGTGCCCGACACCGGGATCGAGCGGATGCCGAGCACGCTCATGAAGGCGCAGGGCGAATTCGTCGTGCCCGACACCGTCACCGACGGGCCGGACGATGAATAGCTCGGCGAGATCGCGGTGCCGTTGACGTCGGTGTTGGTGAAGTTGACGTTGACATAGTTCTGCGCGGTCTGCAGCAGCGTCGCCGAGTTCATCGTCGAGACCGACGAGTTCTTCGACAGGAACAGCGCGGTGGAATCGAGCGCGTCCTGGAGCTGCTGCTTGGCCTTGGCGGCGCGGGTATAGTCGACGACCATGCCGGTGGCCGCGAGCATCGGGATGAGCGTGACTGCGAAAATGAGCGCCACGTTGCCGCCCTTCGATCGGGCGAACCTGCCGAGCAAGCGAAGGAACCGGCCCCTGAGCTGCAAATCAGTGCTCAACGATGCATCCTTTCATTGAAACCGCGCGCTCTTTCAGTACCTTGCAAGTTTCAACGATCGGTGAATTGCAGCCCTTGCTTTTACTTGAATTAACCTTTCGCCAGCCATGCCGGCGGCGACCGGCGCGTCCCTGCCGCCGCCCCGCCGCCCGGCTCGATTTCCCTGTGATTTCACGCGGTTGGCCCGGGGGAAAGTGACGCTCGTGAAGCTTCCCGTCATTTCGTTTCTAGGGCGCACGTTCGCCGTCGAGGCGCCGGCGCCGCTTGCCGCCGATATCGCCGCCTTCTTCGCGCTCACCGAACCTTCGGTGCCCGCAAGCGCGACGACCGACCATGTGCTGATCCGGGAAACGGCACCCGGCGGCGGCTATTCCTTGCGGGTGAATGACGGCGCCGCGGCGGAAAATCTGACGCGGGGCGACATCATTGCCCGCCTCGTTTCCGACGTGGCGGTCGAGATGCCGCTTGCCGCCGGCGCGATCGCGCTCAAGGCCGCCGCCGTCGGCTGGAACGAGAAGGCGATCCTGATCATCGGCCACGAACGGTCCGGCAAATCGGCGCTCGCGGCGTGGCTGATCGACAAGGGCTTCGCCTACCTCGCCGACGACAGCGTCGCACTCTCGGCCGAAGACGAGCGCCTCACCGGATTTCCCGGCCCGGCGGCGTTCGACCCGGCGCGGCTCAGCCACCTCGCGGGGCTGCCGACGTTCCACGATTCCCCCTCGCTCCGCGCCGGCGAGCGCATGCTCATCTGCCCGGGGCGAACGTGGCTCGCGAGCGAGCCGTCAGGCACGGCCGGCCTCATTATCGATGTCAGCCATCAGGGGGGCGCCGCGCTTCGGCTCGATCCGCTCACCGTCGAAGCCGCCACGCTCCGCCTGCTGGAAGCGACCCGCCGGGTCGTCATCCCCACGGACCCTGAATACGCGCCGATCGCCGCCGTTGCCGCGCGCACGCCGGCGCTGAAGCTGACCTACGGCCATTTCAGCCAGCTCGACGGCGTGCTCGATTTCCTCGCCCGCGTGATTGTCGAGACGGAAAGCGACCCCGCCGACCTGGCGAAGTTCCTTGCGGCGCTTCCCCGCCAGGCGCCGGCCGCGGCACCGAAGACCTATCCCATCCCGGGGAAGACCGAGCGCGAACTGCATCCGAAGCTCACCATCGGCATGGCCACCTACGACGATTTCGACGGCACCTATTTCACTCTCCAGGCCATTCGCATGTATCACCCCGAGGTTCTCGACGACGTCGAGTTCGTCGTGATCGACAATCATCCGGACGGCCCGTGCGGTGAGCCGCTGAAGCATCTCGAACAATCGATCCCGAACTACCGTTACATCCCCTATCCGGATGCGGTCGGCACCGCCGCCGCCAAGGAGCGAATCTTTCGCGAAGCTGGCGGAGATTTCGTCCTCTGCGTGGATTGTCATGTTTTTCTCGTCCCAGGCGCCCTGCGGCGCCTGCTGAAGTATTTCGAAGACAACCCTGAGACCTCAGATCTGTTGCAGGGCCCGATTCTCTATGACGACCTGAAGACAATCTCGACCAACTACGAGCCGGTCTGGCTCGCCGGCTTTTTGGGTGTGTGGGGCAACAATCCCGCCGGCGCGGACATCGACGCGGCACCGTTCGAAATTGCAATTCAGGGTCTCGGCCTCTTCGCCTGCCGCAAGGCGGCGTGGCTCGGATTCCACCGCAGCTTCCGCGGCTTTGGCGGCGAGGAAGGCTACATCCACGAGAAATTCCGACGCGCCGGGCACCGTACGCTGTGCCTGCCATTCCTGCGCTGGATGCACCGTTTTGCCCGGCCAATGGGCGTGCCCTTCCCCAATACCTGGATGGATCGCGTCCGCAACTATCTCATCGGCTTCCGCGAGTTCGATCTGCCGACGGACGAAATGCGCGAACACTTCCGTGAAGTGGTGGGCGCCGAACATGCCGACGAGCTTTTCGCCATCGTCACCAAAGAACTCGACGATGCCGACCGGTGGGACACGCGATGAGCGAGACGCCAAAAGTCACCGGACTGATCACCGCCTATAACTCCGGCCGTTTCATTTATCGGAGCGTCGACAGCTTTCTCACGCAGACGTTCACTGATTTTGAGGTCGTTGTTGTTGACGACGGCTCGACCGACGGGACCGGCGCTGTCCTCGACGAATACGCCAGGCGCGATCCGCGCGTTCGCGTCTTCCACCAGGAAAATTCAGGGCCGGCCGGCGCTGGCAACCGCGGGTTCGCGGAAGCGCGCGGGGAATACGTGGCGATTCTCGATCACGACGACATCGCCGTCCCTGACAGATTCGCCAAACAGGTCGCCTATCTGGACAGCCATCCCGAGGTTGCAGTCGTCGGCGGCGGGCTCACAGTCATCGACGTTCGCGAGCGCAAGCGGCAGACGGATCACTACCCCACGGAACCGTCCGATATGCGTCGTGCGCTTTACCAAGGTCCCGCAATCAACCATTCCTCGTCGATGATGCGCCTCGATCTCATCAGACGGATTGGCGGCTACCGCCTGGCGTTCGACTACACGGTCGACGTCGATCTTTTCCTGCGGATCGCCGATCACGCCGAGCTTGCCTCGATCTGGGATGTCGTCGTGTATTACCGGGCGCATGCAAACCAGGTCACCGGCCGCCATTCACCCGTTCAGCTTCTCATGAATGAAGTCGCGCTGGAACTCGCGCGCAACCGGCTGCGCGGGACGCCGGACACGGTCCCACCCGGCATTCGCGTTGGCTTGTCCACGCTGGATCAGCTCGGGCTCGATCCAGAACAGGTCAAACGCCTGCGGCAGCGCTTTCCCAATGCCGCAATATTGGACAAGTCGTTTATTTCCGACCCTAGTGACTAGGCCGGGGTACTCGTCGAAGTCGAGGTGCTGGTCGAAGTCGAGGTGCTCGTCGAGGTTGATGTGCTGGTCGATGTGGTCGTCGACGTCGTGGTGGACGTCGACGTGCTCGCGCTCGGCCTGTCCGTCACATTCATCCACAGCGGCGCGATATCCTCGCGGTCGCGGTGCTGCAGCGTCTTGCCCGGCTGGCCGAAGTAGAAGCGGATACCGCCCCACACACCCGTCGCGCCTTCGCCGGCGCGCACTTCGCCGAATGCCGACAAGTTCGTCCCGGCGAACAGATGCTCGATGCCGCCGTTGATGAAGTCGCCATCGTCGTGCTCGTAGCCGACATAGAGCTTGGTGTTCTCCGCGATGTAGAGGCTCGCCCTGCCTTGCGCGAAGAAATTGTCCGTGCCCCCGGTCTTCACGCCCGCAACGCCGGACAGCGTGAACGGCCCGGAATAGATTTCGGCCTCGGGGCCGATGCGGAAGTCCGAATAGCCGAACTGGGTCGTCGCCGCCGCATAGAGACCGAGCAGGCCGTTGTTCGGGTTGCGCCAGAAATAGTGCCCGTTGAGCTGTCCCCAGAACTGGCCGTTGGCGGTTCCGAGGATGCCGTCGATCTGTGCGCCCGTCATCGGGGTCACCGGAACGGTCCAGCTTCCCTGCGCGCCGCCGAAGCCGCTGCCGTCCCAGGTGCCGCCGAAACCGCCCAGCGTTGCGTTGGGCCCCGAAACCGCCGGTCCGGCCAAAGCCATGCCGGTCCCGATCAGAAACGCCAACGGCGTCAGCGCCGTCGTACCGAAGAGATTACGTTTGGACACCGGCAACTCCCGCCTCTGGTTGCAGCCTCGATTCTCACATAGCCAAAGCGGACGAGTCCCACAACATCGAATCGTCGGATTTCCGCCGGAATTTGCACCGCGATATGAATTCGGACGTCTCTGTGATCGGCGCGACACGAGACTTGGCTCCTCTGTTCATGACTGCATAACCTTCGGCGAGATCGATCCGGCGTGGTTATCTCGCTGCATGAAGTTCCGCTTTTGTTCTTTACAGCGGCCGCCGGCTCTGGCACTCCCGGTTCCGCTGGGGCGCCGCCAGCGCGCCCCGGGGTGGCGATTTGGGGGAAAGCGTTCCGCCCGCCGCTTGTTTGTCCGCCGCGAAGGCTTAAATCTGGAGTCCGGCCCCCCTCAAAGAAGGTGCCGTCACTCCCTTCATCTGGATGCGTTGCATGGCCGACGACAAGCGCGCGGGACTGCCTGCCGGCGGGAAATTCATCTCCATCCGCGGCGCGCGCGAGCACAACCTCAAGAACATCGACCTCGACCTGCCGCGCGACCAGTTGATCGTGCTCACCGGCCTGTCGGGCTCGGGCAAGTCGTCCCTCGCCTTCGACACCATCTACGCCGAAGGCCAACGCCGCTACGTCGAGTCGCTGTCGGCCTACGC
>CAYOUO010000047.1:0-4713 GCA_964407155.1 uncultured Hyphomicrobiales bacterium
CGTTCGCGCAGCGCCGCTTCCAGTCCGGCTGTGAAGTGCAGCCCGGCGGTTGGCGCGGCCACCGCGCCCTCGTGCGCGGCATAGATCGTCTGGTAATCACGCCGGTCCTGCTCGTCCTCGCGGCGCTTGCCGGCAATGTACGGCGGCAGCGGCACATGCCCGATGGAGGCGATCGCCTCGTCGAGGATCGGCCCTGAAAGATCGAACGCGAGCGTCACCTCGCCCGCGTCGCCCTTCTCCGCCACCGTCGCATCGAGCCCGGCGATCAGGCAGGCGGCGTCGTTCTGCGCGCCGAAGCGCACGCGGTCGCCCTCGCCGAGCTTCTTCGCACCGCGCGCCAGCGCCTGCCAGCGCGAAGAAGTGAGCCGCTTGATCAGCGTCACGCTCACTCCGGCAGCGGACCCGTCGCGCACGCGCTCGCCGTGCAGCTCCGCCGCGATCACCTTGGTGTCGTTGACGACCAGCACATCGCCGGCGCGCAGGATTTCCGGCAGGTCGCGCACATGCCCGTGTGCCAGCCGCTCGCCCGGCCCGATCTCGAGCAGCCGCGCGGCGTCGCGCGGCCGCGCCGGCCGCGTCGCGATCGCCTCGTCCGGCAGCTCGAAATCGAAAAGGTCAACGCGCATGGAACCGATACTACCGTCGCCTCACCCGGATCGGGCTTTGGCGGGACCAAAAGGAAAACGCCAGCCGCGGTCCATCTACGGCATGGGCTGCACTATGAGAAGAGTGGCTTGCGGTCGCCCCGCTTGCCGGCGCCGCGCTTACCGGCGCCCTACTTACCGGCGCCAGGACGTTCCAGTGAGGATTGCGATGCCGACCAGCACGAGGATGACCGGCCACAGGCGCCCCCATTCGACGCCGGCGAAGAACGACAGCGCGATGAGCGTCAGCACCACGCCGGCCGCGATACCGCCGCGCACCGCCCCGGTCACCTCGCCCTGGCGCTGATACATCTGCCAGGCAGAGGCGAACGAAATCAGCGCCGGGATCAGGATGAATACCGCCCACCAGTTCTGCGGCAATCGCACGCCGAAATTCTGGATGAGGAAGATCACGCCCAGCAGGATCAGGAAGGCGCCCGCCACCTCCGGTCCGCCGAAACCAAAGCCGCCGCGGCGCTCGGCCCGCCGCTGGCGGCGCTCCATGCGTCTCAGCTCCCGCCAGTCCGGCGGCGGTTGCGACATGTGCGGATCGCTCATGGGATCGTCCTCGCCCTGCCCGCGCCGGCCGCGACAATACCATTCCGGCGACGTTACTTCACGTCGGCGGCAACCTTCATCGACACGATCTTGTCGGGATCCTTCACCGGCTCGCCGCGCTTGATCCTGTCGATGTTCTCCATGCCCTCGGTCACCTCGCCCCACACGGTGTACTGGCCGTCGAGGAAGCGGGCATCGGCAAAGCAGATGAAGAACTGGCTGTCGCCCGAGTTCGGGTCCTGCGCCCGCGCCATGGAGGCGGTGCCGCGCTTGTGCGGCTCGCGCGAGAACTCGGCTTTCAGCTTCTTGCCCGAGCCGCCCATGCCGGTGCCGGTCGGGTCGCCGGTCTGCGCCATGAAGCCGTCGATCACGCGATGAAACACGATGCCATCATAGAAGCCCTGCCGGGTGAGTTCCTTGATGCGCGCCACATGGCCGGGCGCCAGGTCGGGACGCAGTTTGATCATCGCCTTCCCCTTGGTGGTCTCCAGGATGAGCGTGTTCTCGGGATCGTTGGCCATCTCGATTTCCTTGTCGTTGAGCGGGTTGACCTATCACGCTTCCGGAACGCGCGCCCAGATTTCTTCCGCCGCCGCGGGCGGCTCGATCCCGCATGTGGCGAGCGTGCCGGCAAGCTCCGCGGCGCTCGCCAGCGTCCGCTCTTCCACGCGTCCGTCGGGGTGGCGCACGGTGAGCCTGCGGTTGAACAGCGTCATCCGCCGTTCCGGCGTCAGATGCTCGACCAGCAGGTTGCCGACGAACAAAGATTGGGGATGGGTCGCCGTCCACCAGTTGGCAATCCCGTAGTCGGACGCGAACTGCGGCTCGAGCGAGAAGCGATAGACGTCCGACCAGCCCGCCGGCCGCTGAAGCTGGAGCGTATAACGCCCGTCCGCCATCACGAAGCGCATCGCGTTGCCGCAGTCCTGCTGCACGACATCGGCCGCGAGCTTCAGGGGCGCCGACAGCACGTAGCCGCCGAAGCCAACGTCGGCGACGTAAGCCTCGCCGTCGAGTTCGACGAGCAGCGCCATGTGCGTGCGCGGTCCTTCCGGCGCGTTCGGCGCCATGCCCCAGCGCACGCGCGCGCCAAGCCGCCGCACCTTGAAGCCGAGCGCGTCCAGCGCCGCGGCGAACAGCGCATTGACCTCGAAGCAGTAGCCACCGCGCTTTGCCGCCACCAGCTTCTTTTCGAGGCTGGGGAGATCGAGATTGACCGGGCGACGGAGCAGCGGGTCGAGATTCTCGAACGGCATCGCCGCAGCGTGCGCCGCGTGCAGCGCGTTGAGCACTCCCGGCGACGCCTTGCGCGCGCCGGCGTAGCCGATGCGTGCGAGATAGGCGTCGAGATCGAAACTCGCTTCACTCACGAGCCGCCCTCCCTGCGATCCAATCATCCGCAAAAGCGGCGGCGCGCCGATCCTACTTCGCGTCGCTCCCGAGTTGCATCTTCACGATCTTGTCGGGGTGGGCGACCTGGCCGTTGTTGGCGTTGGGATCGCCTTTGGCAAATTTGTCGACCACGTCCATGCCCTGCACGACCTGGCCCCACACGGTGTACTGGCCGTTGAGGAACGAGCAATCCTGATAGCAGATGAAGAACTGCGAGTTGGCGGAGTTCGGATCCTGGCTGCGCGCCGCGCCGACCGTGCCGCGCGTGAAGTTGGTGTTGGTGAACTCCGCCTTGAGGTCGGGCAGGTTCGAGCCGCCCATGCCGGTGCCGGTCGGGTCGCCGCCCTGCGCCATGAAGCCGGGGATGACGCGGTGGAACGGCGTGCCGTTGTAGAAGCCTTCGTTCGTCAGCTCCTTCACGCGCGCAACGTGATTGGGCGCGAGGTCGGGGCGAAGCTGGATGACCACCCGGCCCTTGGTCGTGACCATGATGAGCGTGTTCTGCGGATCGGACGCGGGCGCGGCGCCGGCGAGCGCCGGCGCGAGCAGGGCAGCGGCGAGCGCAAGCAGGGTGAGCAATCGTGACACGGGCAGGCTCCATGATGACGGCGCCGGACTTGGCGTCAGCGCGAGAAACGTTTGGCGAGTGCGGCGACGACCACCGCCGGAACGAACGCCGAGACATCGGCGCCGTGGCTCGCAACCTGCCGGACCAGCGTGGCGGTGATGTGGCGCACCGCCGGCCGAGCCGGCACGAACACCGTCTGCAATGCCGGTGCAAGATCGCGGTTCATCGCCGCCATCTGCATTTCGTAATTGAAGTCGGAAGAATCGCGCACGCCGCGCACGATGAGCGCCGCCCCGGCCTTGCGCGCCGCGTCGACCGCCAGTCCCTCGAAGCGCACCGCGCTCACGCGCCCGCGCTCGGCCGCCGGCAGCGTCGCAATCACCGCGGCAACGAGATCAAGCCGCTCGGTCAGCGAGAGCAGCGGCGACTTGCCGGCGTTGACGCCGACACCGACGACCACGGCGTCGGCGAGCGCAAGCGCCGCTTCGAGCAGATCGACGTGGCCGTTGGTGACCGGGTCGAACGTGCCGGGATAAAAGGCGATGCGCGGCAAGTGATCTTCTCCACGAGGATCGCGGACGTCGTTCGCCGCCTGTCTAGCCCTGCCGGATATATCGGGCAAGCTTGGGCGGAACCGGGAAATGCTGCCCAGCCGCACCGCCAACACGCCATGAGCCGTCGATTTTGTGACCCCGATCACTCGGCGGAAGCCCGCGAATACTTATCTGCGGTTCACCGAAGCCCGGAAACGTTCACTCCAGGCTGAACGGCAGATGAATAACCATCTCCGGAACCATTCAGCTTCGATCCGGTTAAGTAGCTGTCGTTGAAACGGTGAAACGAAAGCAACGAGAAGAAGGAGCCGCGCCAATGCGTCCCGTCATTTCTTCGCTGATCTTGGCAGTTACCGCCGTCGCCACCATCGCCGTCGGCGTGGCGAGCGCCAATTTCATCGGCACATCGAGCCTTGGCGCAGCGCCGAAGGGCGACCGCCTTCCGGTCGCGGTGGCGGATGCCAGCGGTGCCAGCTACGTCACCGTCGAGACGCGCCCCGATCACGGCGTGTCCGTCCTCAACAAGATTCAGATCAACTGACCACAACTCGACGGGCCCGGGTATCCCCTGACCTCCCTCCCACCCTGGTTCGTCTGAGCTGACCTCCGCGTTATCGCCCCCCTCCGCGGAGTTTGGAGAGCCGCCGGACCCCTCACAGGGCCGGCGGTTCGACATTTCCGGACAGCGCTCTCGGTCCAGTCACCTTGGCCTGCGGGTCCACCTCCCGCTCGCCGCTGCGCACTTCGCGGCTCATCTATCTTCCGCTCACGCCTGCGAAAGCAGGGCTTCAGCCGACGGTGAGCGCGGCCCGGGCGGGATTCGATTTGCTCAATCTTCGTCGAGAGCTCTGGTCAACTGTCGGCTGGACTCCCGCTTGCGCGGGAATGAGCGGGCAAATGAAACCGACGCGCTCAAGCCACCCCGGGCCCCCGGGTCCGGCCTATGGCCGGCCCGAGGATAACTCCAGCCGGGGTTCAGGGGGTGCCGAAGGGCCGT
>CAYOUO010000048.1:0-3172 GCA_964407155.1 uncultured Hyphomicrobiales bacterium
GCACGCCGGTGCGGCGAACGCGCCCGACGCGCCGCCGTTCGTCCGAAATCGACTCGATCAGCAACTGGTCCTCGATGTGGTCGAGCTCCCGGGCAAGATCCTCCAGCAGTTCGTCGATGCCGACGGTTGCTTCGGCGACGATGAGCTCGATGAGGCTCGCGGCGTTCGCCGCGCGGCGACCGCGCGCCAGCGCCGTGCGCACGGCTTCCAGCGCCTGCAGCGGCTGCCGCCGACCGGTGACGACCAGATGCTCGGTGATCGCGAAATGCAGGTGGCCGGTCTGCTCGTTGGCGCGGTCGAGGTCCCGGATGAGATCGGAAAAGACGCCGTACACGCAGTCGGCGCTGGCGTAGAGCTGCTGATGGTCGTGCTGGCCGACGAGCAGGGCGCGTGCCGCCTCGGGCATGGCGTGGCTTTGCCCGATCGCGTGCGAGGCCCGCTTGTCGGCGAGATTGAAGTTCAGCCAGTACCAGCGCGACGAGGCCGACGCTTCGGCGAGATCGGGCAGTTCGCGCGGATGAATTTCCTGCGCGCGGCCATCGGCTTCGAAGCGGAAGGCGAATACCAGTCCGGGCAACAGCTCCACGCTGCGCCGTTGCCCCGTGGCGGAAAGTGCGTCGTCGCGGAGGTCCATGACGCGAGACAACACATCCCGATATGACAGCTTGATGAACGCCTAGAGGAACTGCGCCAGCGCCGGAATCGAGCGGAGAGCCTGATCGACCGGAGCCGCTCCGAAGCGGGCCTTGGCGAAATCCAGAAACCCGGTGGCGACCGCCTTGATTTCGCCCATGCCGAGGCCGGCGCCGCTCAGTTCGGTGAACAGGATGAATATGCCGCCCCGGCCGCCATAACTGTTGGCCAGCGTGCGCGCGCCATCGATCTGATCGATCATCGTCGTCACCTGGCGGCTGCGGTCCTCCCGCTCGATGAACGAAACGATCAGTCCGAGCGCCTTCTCGATTGCCTCACGGTCAAGGCCGGTCCGCTCGGCAAGGTCGGCGATCAAATCGTTCACGGGGGCTCTCCTTCGCTTCGTGCGTCTCAATATACTAGGTTGATTGGTCCCGCTTGAATTCCTGCCCGCTCCCGACGGAAACGATTCATGATCGACGCAGTGCTCGACGCCATCGACCAGAACTTCGATGCCAGCCTCGACCGGCTGTTTCAGCTACTCAGGATCGACAGCATTTCGACCGACCCGGCCTATCGCCCTTCGTGCCGCAAGGCGGCGGAGTGGCTGGTGCAGGAACTCTCCGCCCTCGGCTTCGCCGCATCGGCACGCGAGACGCCCGGCCATCCGATCGTGGTGGCGCACAATCACGGCACCGGTCCGCACGTCCTTTTCTACGGCCACTACGACGTCCAGCCGGTGGACCCCATCGGGTTGTGGGAGACGCCGCCGTTCTCGCCCTCCATCGTCACGCAGCCGGATGGGCGCAAGTGGATCGCCGCGCGCGGCGCCGGCGACGACAAGGGCCAACTGATGACCTTCGTCGAGGCGATTCGCGCATGGAAGGCCGTGAGCGGCGCGGTACCGCTCAACGTCACGATCCTGCTCGAAGGCGAGGAGGAATCGGGCAGCCCGAGCCTCAAGCCGTTTCTGGCGGCGAACAGGGCCGAGCTTGCCGCCGACATCGCGCTCGTCTGCGATACGAGCATGTGGGACCGCGAGCGCCCGGCGATCACGACCTCGCTGCGCGGTCTGGTCGGGGAGGAAGTCACCGTCCATGCCGCGAGCCGCGATCTTCATTCCGGCATGTACGGCAGCGCGGCGCGCAATCCGATTCACGTCCTTGCTACGATCCTCGCCGCAATGCGCGACGCCGATGGGCGCATCACGATTCCCGGCTTCTACGATGGCGTGACCGACGTTCCCGAGGCGGTCCGCCGGCAATGGGCCGAGCTCGATTTCAGCGAGAAGGATTTTCTCGGCGATGTCGGCCTGTCGGTTCCTGCCGGCGAGAAGGGACGATCCGTCCTGGAACAGATATGGGCGCGTCCGACGGCCGAGGTGAACGGCATCTTCGGGGGCTACACGCAGGCCGGCTTCAAGACGGTCATTCCGGCAACCGCGACCGCCAAGGTGTCGTTCCGGCTGGTCGGCGAGCAGAATCCGGAAGCGATCTCGCGGGCCTTCCGCGCCTTCGTCGAGGCCCGCCTGCCGGCCGATTGCCGGGCGACCTTCGCGTCGCACGGCGCCAGTCCTGCCCAGCGCTTGCCGGTGGATGGGCCGTGGCTGCCGCGGGTCGAGCGCGCACTCGCCGATGAATGGGGAAAGCCGCCAGTGCTGATGGGCGCCGGCGGCTCCATTCCCGTGGTCGGCGATTTTCACCGCATCCTCGGGATGAATTCGCTGATGATCGGATTCGGTCTCGACGATGACCGTATCCATTCACCCAACGAGAAATATGACCTGACCGGCTACCGCGGCGGCATCCGCTCGTGGGCGCGGATCATCGCGGCGCTCGCCGCCTGAGGCCCGCTACTCGGTGCGATATTTCTTGTGGCAGCCGCCGCAGTCCGCGCCGACCGTGTCGAACGCCGCCGAGAAAGCCTGGGGTCCGCTGGCTGCGGCCGCGGCCGCCGCCTTGGCGTCGGTGCCCAGCTTCGCGGCCAGTGCCTTGAAGTCGTCCATGCTGGCGAAAATGTCCGAGGAGGCGGTCGTCTTCGGCGCCTTGTCGCTTCCCGGCGGGAACAGGGACGGAAATTTCTCCATGTCCGACGCGATCTGGTTCATCGCCTTGGCGGCCGCCGCGGCGTCGAACGGCGTTTTGCCTTTCACCATCGCATACGCCAGCTTCGCCGCCTGACCGTTCTCCTTCATCAGTTGCTGACGCGCCTTCACGGGATCGTCGTCAGAGTGCGCGACGCTTGAAATCAGTGTCGCAATCGCGACGAGAGGGATAACGCCAGTCAGCTTCATTACAATGGTCTCCGCTTCGTTGGCCAGATGGTCGCAACACGTGAACACCCGAGGCAAGCCTTGCCATCGACGCTCACGCAAGCTTGATCGTCTTCTCCGAATCGAGATGAGCCGCACCTGACACCTTGCCGGTGGCCACGAGGGCCAGAGCCGCCGGATAGAGCCTGTGCTCCTCCGTCAGGACCCGCGCCGCGAGTGTCTCGGGGGTGTCGCCCGCAAGAATCGCGACCTTCGCCTGCGCGATCA
>CAYOUO010000049.1:0-3612 GCA_964407155.1 uncultured Hyphomicrobiales bacterium
GAGCGTCTGCGCGGCATCGGATTGATGCTCGCTTCGGCGGCGATGTTTGCCGGTGTGGACTCTTCGTCGAAATTCGCGACGCACAACGGCGTGCCGACGCTGGAAGTGGTGTGGGTGCGCTACGCGGTCAGCCTGCTTGTCGCGGTCGCGATTCTGCAGCCATGGAAGCACCCGGCGGACTATGCGACGCGGCGGCCAATTTCGCAGGCCGTGCGGGCGCTGTTCCTGCTGATGTCGACAACGTTCAGCTTCATCGCCATCCAGCACATGCAGCTGTCCGAAAGCGCGGCGCTCAATTTTGTATCGCCGCTGATCGTGACGGCGCTCGCCGGGCCGATCCTTGGCGAATGGGCGGGCTGGCGGCGATGGGTCGGCGTGGTCGTCGGCTTTGCCGGGGTGCTGATCGTGATCCAGCCGACGCCCGGCGCGTTCAACCCCGCGGTGATCGCCTCGCTCGCCAACGCCATCTGCTACGCCGGCTATGCGCTGGCCACGCGGCTGCTCTCGGCGACGGAATCGCCGGGCGGCATGCTGATCTACGCCTCGCTGGTCGCGACCGTCGTGCTCCTGCCGGCACTGCCAGCGACGCATCTCGTGGTGCCCAGCGGCCAGGCGGCGCTGGCGATGCTGATCTGCGGCACATGCGGCGCCATCGGCCACCTGTTCGTCATTCACGCGTTCCGGCATGCGCCGGCGATGGTGGTGGCGCCATTCTCGTATTCGCAGATGCTGTGGATGGTGTTGATCGGCTACGTCGTCTTTTCGGACGTGCCAATGATATCGACGCTGGTCGGCGCCTTGGTGATCGTCGCAAGCAGCCTCTATATCCTTTATCGTCAGCAGGTGCACCGCGACCGGCGCTAGAAGGGACAAAGAACCTTGGCGAAGATGGACGTTCTCAAGCTCGGTTCGCTTCCAGAAGCGACCGAGGAAGCTCTCGCCGGCGCTTTCCGCGTCGCCACGCCGGACAGCGATCTCGGCGGCGTGCGCGCCATCGCCCGCGGCATGGGCAAGGGGCCGGTGGACGCCACCCTCTTCGACCGCATGCCGAAACTCGAAATCGTCGCGAACTTCGGGGTGGGTTACGACGGGATCGACGTGGCCGCGGCGGCAGAACGTGGGCTGGTGGTCACCAACACGCCCGACGTGCTGACCGAGGAAGTGGCCGATACCACGCTCGGGCTCCTTATCATGACGGTGCGCGAACTCGGCGCGGCGGAACGTTACCTGCGCGCCGGAAAATGGGGGGCGAACGGCCCCTACCGGCTATCGGCGACGCTGCGCGACCGGCGCGTCGGCATCGCGGGCCTCGGGCGCATCGGGCTGGCGGTCGCCCGGCGGCTGGACGCGCTCGGCGTGCCGGTCGTCTACCACGCGCGCCATCCCCGCGCCGGCGCGCCCTACCCGTACTTCGCCGACCTGCACGCGATGGCGGTCGACATCGACACGCTCATCTCGATCCTGCCGGGCGGCGACGCCACCCGCAATGCGATCAACGCGCGCATCCTGAAGGCGCTGGGGGCGAACGGCGTGCTGATCAACATCGGGCGCGGCACGACCGTCGACGAGCCCGCGCTGATCGCGGCGCTCAAGTCCGGCACCATCCGCGCGGCCGGACTCGATGTATTCGCGCGCGAGCCGAACGTGCCGGCCGAGCTCATTGCCATGGACAATGTGGTCCTCCTGCCGCACGTCGGCTCGGCTTCGGTCTATACCCGCGCGGCGATGGGGCAGCTCATGCTCGACAACCTGACGAGTTGGTTCGACAAGGGGCAGCCGCTCACGCCGGTGCCGGAGACGCCGTTCCCGCCGCGGAAGAAAGCTTAGCCGCGATGACGACCTTCATCGTCATTCTGGAGTTCGTCGTCATCCCCATCGTCGCCATCGCGGTGGCGATCGCGCTGTTTACGCGGCGGCGAAGCGGCGGCAACAAGCCAGACTGACCGATTGCCCCGACCGGGACGCTAGTGCGCCCAGGTGCCGCCGAGTTCGTCCGCGATGTGGATGCGGATAATTTCCTCGAAGTTGCGGTCGGCCGTGAAGCCCAGCGCCAGCGCCCGCCGGGCATCGAAATTTTCCGCCCAGCCGGCGACGATCTTCTGGATGAAGGGATCAGGCTCGTGACGGATGCGCGCCGCGACCTTGTCGCCGGCCACCTTGCGCAGCGCCGCGATCTGGCCGCCGACCGTTTCCGACACGCCCGGCATGTTGAGATTGCGGCGGTCGCCGAGGCGTGCGGTGTCGAGTTCCGCCGCGTGGACGAGAAAGCCGATGGCGGCCTTCGGGCTGGCGTGCCAGTGGCGCACGGTCTCCGCGACCGGCAGCATCGCCTCCTGTCCGGCCAGCGGCTCGCGGATGATCCCGGAAAAGAAGCTCGACGCCGCCTTGTTGGGCTTGCCCGGGCGGACGCAGATCGTGGGCAGGCGAATGCCGATGCCGTCGAGGAAGCCACGCCGGCTGTAATCGGCGAGGACCAGCTCGCCGATCGCCTTGGCCGTGCCGTAGGAGGTCAGCGGCGTCTGGAAGAACTCGTCGCCGATCGCCGGCGGGAACGGCGCGCCGAACACCGCGATCGACGATGTGAACACGACACGCGGGCGATAGCCGCCGCCGACATGGCGGATGGCTTCGAATAGCGCGCGCGTGCCATCGATGTTGACGCGATAGCCCTTGTCGAAGTCGGTCTCGGACTCGCCCGAAAGCACCGCGGCGAGGTGGAAGATCACGTCCGGCCGCGATGCCACCAGCGCCGCCGCGGCGCCCTCGCCGGCGAGATCGACCGGCCGGGCATCGACCCGGAACGACGCCGGGACGAGCGGCGGCGCGACGATATCGGCGAGCGTCAGGCTCGTGATCGCCTTGCCGCGAAGGCTGCCGTCGGCAGCGAGCCGGCGTGCGAGCTTGGCGCCGATCATGCCGGCGCCGCCGATGATAAGGACCGAAGTCACAGCGCGAACCCGCCGTCGGCCAGATGGATCTGGCCCGTCGTGTACGACGATTCATCCGAGGCGAGATAAACGGCGAGCCAGGCAATTTCCTCCGCCGTGCCGAGGCGACCCATGGGCTGGCGGTCGATGAAGGCCTGGCGGATTTCGGTCTCGCTCTTGTTCTGCGCCTTCGCCTGGTCGGCGATGCGGCCATCGAGCGACGGCGACTGGATGGTACCCGGGCAGATGGCGTTGCAGCGCACGCCCTGGCGGATGCAGTCGGCGGCCACCGCCTTGGTGAGCCCGATGACGGCGGCCTTCGAGGCGCCGTAGACGTAGCGGTTGGGAATGCCGCGCACCGACGATGCGCCCGACGAGATGTTGACGATCGAGCCCTTGCCGCGGGCAAGCATGCCCGGATGGAAGGCGCGGATCGTGCGGTGCATCGACTTGACGTTGAGGTCGAAGGAAAAATCCCAGTCGGCGTCGGATGTCGTGAGCGCGGTGCCATGGTGAACGAAACCAGCGCAGTTGAAAAGCACATCGATCGCGCCGACCTTTTCGGCCATCGCGTTGACTGCTGCGGTATCGCGCACGTCGAGCGCATACGCCGTGACCTTGCCCTTCAGGTCGGCAAGCAGCTCCTGCTTGAGGTCGGTGGCGATGACCTCGGCCCCCTCCTCCG